>JAXEIW010000105.1:0-30430 GCA_034101885.1 Clostridia bacterium
TCAAAATTTTTCGTGTAAAATCAAAGATTTTACACAGTTCGCATTGATAAAGCCTGCTGAAATAAATATTTTGGAAGCAAAATATTTATTAAGAGCGCAAGGTTTTTTGCAAAAACGCACAAAACCCTTGCACCCAAACAATTCTGAAACACTTGTAAGCCGCTATGCGGCTGCGTTTTATAATTGTTCAGCAGTCATTATATAATGTATTTTCTACAGCAATAAAGACGGCTTGTATTAAGCCGTCTTCAATAATTCTATTAGTCGTTAGACACCTTTATTACCTCTTTACCGTTGTAATAGCCACAAGCTTTACAAACTCTGTGAGGCATTTTGTATTCGTGACACTGAGGGCATTCAACCATTGCGGGAACGGTTAATTTCCAGTTTGCACGTCTTTTATCTCTTCTTGATCTCGATACTTTACCCTTAGGTACTGCCATCTCAATCACACCTCCTATTCGGTATCGGAATTTTTCATGATTTCAGCTAACGCTGCCCATCTCGGATCTATTTCCTCATCAGAACATTCACATTCTCCGAGATTAAGATCCTGACCGCACTTTGGGCACAAGCCCTTGCAGTCCTCTTTGCATAGATATTTTCCGGAAATATTCATTAGAAAATTATCGATAACAATATCGTCAATGTCAAGTGTATATCCGGAAAAAATAACTACATCTTCATCTGTAACCTTATCCTTGTCATCATCTCTGACAAGAATCTCCGATATATCAAACGAAACATCATCTTCAACAGGTTTTAAGCATCTGGCACATACTGTCACAAGCTTACCCGTCACTTTAGCCGACAAATGAAGAGATTTTGTATTATTGGTAATTCTTCCGTCCACCAAAAGTCCCTCCGGGAAAGAAAATTTCTCTCCCAAAAAATCTGTATCCTTAAAATCGGATTTTACGCAGACCTTCATAACACCACCGTAATCCTTGAGTATTGAGGACAGGTCGATAATCATAATAATCTCCATTCCGCCGCCTTACGACGGCACAAATCATAACGCGGAAAAAAGCAGACTGCCCTATGATGTTTGCTTTCGCACTTAAGGTATTTAAAGATCCCCACAAAGGACAAAATATGCCGCTTTTATTTCACGTTAACTTCCATTTCTAAGCGTATTTAAGCCTAATCAAAGATAAAATTACTTCAATTCAACCTTTGCGCCTGCTTCTTCGAGCTTAGCTTTCATAGCTTCCGCTTCTTCCTTGGCAACACCTGTCTTTAATGACTTAGGAGCACCGTCAACCAATTCTTTTGCTTCCTTTAAGCCTAAGCCTGTAAGTTCTCTTACAACCTTAATAACACCAAGCTTTGAAGCGCCTGCTTCAGCCAATACAACTTCAAATTCTGTTTGCTCAGCTGCTGCTGCACCGCCTTCTGCTGCTACACCTGCTACCATAACCGGAGCAGCTGCGCTAACGCCGAATTCTTCTTCCATTAACTTAACAAGTTCTGCAACCTCTAATAATTTTAATTCTTTGATATCTTCCAAAATCTTATTTACGTCTGCCATTTTATTGACCTCCTGAAATTTTTATTTTTTTATCAGGTTTTTATAAAAACCCTTTGTAATTACTCAGCATCTGCCGGTTCAGCCGGAGCTTCCTCCGCAGGAGCTTCTTCCGGTGCAGCTTCAGCCGCTTTTTTAGCAATAAGGTCAGGTATTTCTACGCCGCCTTCTGCAATTGTACTAAGCAATCTTGCCAATCCCGAAATAGGAGAGTTCAAGCTGCCCATCATCTTTGCAATAAGAGTTTCCTTGTTCGGAGTCTTTGCAAGTTTTGTGATTTCATCTAAAGATAAAACCTTTCCATCCATAAATCCTGATTTGATTTCTAATTTCTCATTGTCCTTTGCGAATTCCGAAAGTACCTTTGCAGGTGCAACTTCATCCTCCGATAATGCTAATGCTGTAGGACCATGCAATATAGAATCCAATTCCTCAAGACCTGTTTCTTTTGCTGCTAAACGAAGTAAAGTGTTTTTTACAACAAAATATTTTACACCGGCAGTTCTTAAATCATTTCTAAGCTTTGTATCTTCTTCAACCGTCAAACCTCTGTAGTCAACGAGTACACCTGATGTTGCACCCTTTAAAGCTTCAATAATTTCTGCAACCTGTGCTTTTTTTGCTTCTAAAACTTTTTCACTTGGCATTTAACATTTCACCTCCTGTAAAAATGCTTTGCCTTCAATATAAAATGAAGGCTCTTTGCCGTAGACAAGCAAAGAGCCATTAGTAATCTTATAATATATACTAAATAACACCTCGGCAGGGCTTATCTTTGTGCCTGCTGTCTACGGATTTATATTTACTTGCGATATTATACCACAAATAAAACACTTTGTCAACAGTTAATTTAAAATTAACCTAATTTTGCTGCATTAACCTTTATTCCCGGTCCCATTGTTGATGCAACCGCAACGCTTCTCAAATACTGTCCTTTTGCTGCTGCCGGTTTTGCTTTAATTATTGCTCCCATCAAAGCCTGGAAGTTTTCGGTCAATTTTTCTTTACCGAAAGAAGCCTTACCAATCGGGCAGTGAATAATATTTGTTTTATCAAGCTTATACTCTATTTTACCTGATTTAATTTCAGCAATAGCCTTTGCTACGTCCATAGTAACCGTTCCGGCTTTTGGTGAAGGCATTAAGCCCTTAGGTCCCAAAACCTTACCCAAACGTCCTACAACACCCATCATATCGGGAGTTGCAACAACAACATCAAAATCAAACCAGTTTTCGCTTTGAATTTTTGTTACAAGATCCATTTCACCTACATAGTCTGCACCGGCTGCCGTAGCCTCGTCAGCCTTAGGTCCTTTTGCAAATACAAGAATCTTAACCGTTTTTCCTGTTCCATGCGGAAGAACTATAGCTCCTCTAACCTGTTGGTCTGCGTGTCTTGAATCAACACCGAGTTTAATGTGTGCTTCAATTGTTTCATCAAACTTAGCCTTTGAAGTTTTTGTTATTAAATCCATAGCGTCAGCCGGATCGTATAGCTTTGATTTATCAATAAGCTTTGTGCTTTCCTGATACTTTTTACCTCTAAACATATTAATTTCCTCCTTATGTGGTCAATCAAGGATTCTCTCCTCTCCCACTGATTTTAAAATTACTGCAGGGACAATCAGTCACCGACAACAATACCCATACTTCTTGCAGTACCTGCAATCATGCTCATAGCAGCCTCTATGGTTGCCGCATTCAAATCAGGCATTTTCTGCTCTGCAATCGCCTGTAAATCTGCTTTGGAAATTGTTGCTACCTTTGTCTTGTTAGGAACGCCCGATCCGCTCTGGATCTTACAAGCCTTCTTTAATAAAACTGCAGCAGGCGGAGTTTTTGTGATAAATGAGAATGAACGGTCTGCATATACTGTAATAACTACAGGAATAATCAAACCTGCATCCTTTGCTGTTTTTTCATTAAATTCCTTTGTAAACTGCATAATGTTTACACCGTGCTGACCTAATGCAGGACCTACAGGCGGTGCCGGAGTTGCTTTACCGGCAGGAATTTGTAATTTAATATAACCTACGACTTTTTGTGCCATGATATGGCCACCTCCTAAATTTTTGCAGCATTTGCTGCGTAATGTGGTAATTGCGGGCATACCGCCCTCCCACTGTTACCAGAGGGATATATATAAATGCATATTCGCACTTATAAACTAAATTTAATCAATCAAGTTTTGTTACCTGACTGTATTCAACTTCAGCCGGGGTTTCTCTCCCGAACATTGAAATTTTAACTGTAAGCTTCCTTGAAACGTTGTCTACTGCCTCAACCACTCCGGAAAAACCTTCGAGCGGTCCCTGCTTAATACTTACATGGTCACCCTTTGAAATATCCATATCATCCATTCTGATTTGAGTAAATCCAAGTTTTTCAACCTCATTGTCGGGCAGAGGAACAGGTTTTGATCCGGGACCTACAAATCCCGTAACGCCTCTTGTATTACGCACTACATACCAGCTTTCGTCATTCATTATCATTTTTATTATAACGTAGCCCGGAAATATTTTACGTTTTACAACTTTTTCCTCACCGTTTTTTTCTTCGATAACGTCCTCCAAAGGTACTTCAACATCAAGAATCAAATGCTCTATACCCCGATTTTCAACTGATTTCTCAATATTTGCTTTGACTTTGTTTTCATAACCCGAATAAGTATGAACTATATACCACTTTGCTTCTTCAGCCATAATAATCCTCCATTTCGCCGTCTTACGGCAGCACAAATCTATGCATAAAAAAATCTAACATACCGCTGCCCTAAGGAATGACGACGTATGCGAATAATTTAAACTCTTGAAAACGGCATTCTATACCGCATATTTTACACAGCTTTACTTAAGTGTCTGTGTAAATAAATCCAACAGTTTTGAAAACGCAACGTCACAAATCGAAAGTATTATGCAAGTTATGATGATAAATACTAAAATGATAAGAGTATTGTGGATTAATTGATCTTTACCGGGCCATGTAACCTTTTTCATTTCTGATTTTGTTTCTCCGAAAAATTTTACCAGCTTATTGGTTTTCTTTTGGTTTGTAGTTGTTTCAGCCATTATTTACACCCCTATCTTATTTAGTTTCTTTATGAAGAGTATGTTTTCTGCAGAATCTGCAATACTTATTCATTTCCAATCTGTCAGGATCGTTTTTCTTATTTTTCATTGTATTGTAATTTCTTTGTTTGCACTCTGAACATGCCAATGTTATTTTAACTCTCATTTCTTACACCTCCGTATGAATTTCATATGTTTTCTCGCGGATAGCTTTTTAGACACGCAAAAAAAAAGAAGCTACACCTCAATTACTTACATTATAACATAGCGGTAATAGCTTGTCAAGTATTTTTTTATCTTTATTTTCCCTAAATCAAAAAATGAAATATAAATGTAATATTTATAAGGAGTTTTTATTAGTTGCTTCCATATAGTTAACCTACTTAACGGTTTATAATTTCTCTATTTCCGACAGCATTTCCTCACAATACTTTACAATTTCCAAATCATTTTCATCTTTTTTTGCGGAGCTTTTTATTCCGGAAGCGATTTTTCTGAATTCTCTTTTCTTTTTTTCAATCAACATTTCGGATAATTCATGATTTAACAATTCTTCAGGAATATGATAATCTATTTCTTTTTTCTTTTTTACTTTTTCTCCTGCGACAGCTGTAAATATATTATAAATTTTATAACCCTCTTTTGCAAGTTCTTCCTTAAATATGTCAAATCCCATTTTTTCAAGCCTTTTTCTCAGCTCATATTGTGCATTCATAGGCTGAAGTATCAGTTTTGCACTTTTTGCTTTACCAATCTGAGCTTCTATTATATCACCAATCAGATTTCCTCCCATTCCGGCAATTATAATCGTCTGTACTTCTCCTTTATCTATAGGAAAAAGCCCATCGCCGCATCTTAATTCAATAATATTGTCAAATCCGTATTTTTCTACATTTGCTCTTGCAATTTCAATCGGACCTTCATTTTTGTCGCAGGCAACAGCCCTTGTAATTCTTTTATCTTCAGCAAGTCTTATAGGTATATATGCGTGATCCGTTCCTATATCCGCAATAGTTTCGACATCGACCAAGTCTATAATTTTCTGTAATCTTGGGGTTATCATATAATCATCTCCATTCTGCCGCTGTTTGTAATTTCAAATCGTAACATAAAAAGAAGAATGTGTATAAACGTTGTTTGTTTTTTACTTTTTCCTCTTATTTTCCATTTATTCACATCTGTTTATAATTTTTTCACACCAAAAAACGGCTTAATATCAACATATTTTATCAAGTTATCCCACTTTTCCACATGCAGGTGTGGAAAAGTGGGAGTATTCACACTGTAATTCATCAAAATTATATGTAAACCAATAGTTTTTTTGACAAATCAAGGTATTATACCACATTTTTTTATCGACTCCCCTGTGGAAAACTCTGTGAATATGTGGATAACTTTTTCATTTTTTGTGTTAATACCGCCTTTTTCTGCGTTGATAACCTTTATTCATCCCCGTGCATAAAGTTATCCACGGTTTACATAACGTATATTTACATAATCATTTACAACGGAGAATACCATTCCTTAATAAAGAATATAATGGTTTTTCTTTATCAACATTAATTAGATTTATTATTATCATTGTAACGGCAAAAAGTGCAAGGTATTTCTTCCCCTGCACTGATTACACCGTCAATTTTTTAAAAATAGCAAATCAGAGTATTGATAAATCATTTTGAAATCTTATCTGTACCCATATATGGTACCAGAACCTCCGGAATTTTTACCGTTCCGTCTTCGTTTTGATAGTTTTCAAGAATAGCTGCAACCGTTCTTCCCACAGCCAGTCCCGAACCGTTCAATGTGTGTACATACTGCGCCTTATCTTTAGGATTTCTTTTAAATCTTATGTTTGCACGTCTTGCCTGATAATCCTCAAAATTAGAGCAGGAAGAAATCTCAACATATCTGTTATAACTTGGCATCCATACTTCAATATCATATGTTTTTGCCGAAGAAAATCCTAAATCTCCTGTTGAAAGGCATACAACTCTATATGCAAGTCCCAGTTTTTGCAAAAGCTTTTCCGCATCGTTGGTTAATTTTTCAAGTTCTTCATAGCTTTTTTCCGGATCCGCAAATTTAACCAATTCAACCTTGTTAAATTGATGTTGTCGAATCAAACCTCTTGTATCACGTCCGGCAGATCCCGCCTCAGCTCTGAAGCAAGCCGAATAAGCGCAATATTTTATAGGAAGCTTTGCGCCGTCAAGTATTTCATCTCTGTGAAGATTGGTTACAGGTACTTCTGCAGTCGGAATAAGAAAATATCCGTTATTTGCAACCTTAAATGCATCCTCTTCAAATTTAGGTAATTGCCCTGTTCCCGTCATTGAGGCACGATTTACCATATACGGAGGCAGTATCTCGGTATATCCCGATTCTTCCGTATGAGTATTTAAGAAGAAATGAATAACAGCTCTTTCAAGTCTTGCTCCCAAGCCTTTATATACGGTAAAACGTGAGCCGGCTATTTTTGCCCCCCGGTCAAAATCAAGAATATCAAGGTCAACACCCAAATCCCAATGTGCTTTAGGTTCAAAATCAAAGTTTCTGGGTGTGGAATACTTTCTGATTTCCACATTTTCACTGTCGTCTTTTCCCACAGGAACATCAGAATTGGGAATATTTGGAATTTTAAGCATAAAATTTCTTAATTCTTCATCAATTTCATTAATTTTTGCGTCATCTTCCTTTATTTCATCAGACAATTCTCTCATTTCCGCAAAAATAGCATCTGTATTTTCTCCTGCTTTTTTCATTGCAGGAATCTGTTTTGTTATTTCATTTTGCTTAGCTTTTTTCTGCTCCGCATCAGTCAACAACGCCCTTCTCTTTAAATCAAGCTCAATTGCAGGCGTAATATCCAAATCATTATTCCTGTTCTTTAAAGCTTCCCTTATTCTGTCCGGTTCATTTCTTAAAATTTTAATGTCTAACATTTATATGTCCTCCTATTTATTTTTCTAATTTTGTTTTTAAGTTGTCATATAATTTCTGCTGTTCCTGTGTAAGTGCTGTTATATCCAGCTTTTCAAATGTTTCGCTTGCCTTTGTCAAATCGCCGCTTTCTATTTCATTAACAGTTTCGCAAAGTATGTCGGCATTTGAAAGTTTTACCTCCAATTGAGAAATCTGTTCATTAAGATCCCAGTTCTTTGATGTCAGTTCTGAATTTTGATCATTCAAAGCCTTGTTCGTTTCCAACAAAATCATATTTTCATCACTCAGCTGAGAAGTTTTTTCAGCAATCGAACTTCCTGCCGATTCATCACCCGTAACCTCATTATGCTGCTTGTCCAAATTTATCTGGCTGAAAAATGATATTACTATCATTAAAATAGCAACCATAAAAATCAGCGCCGTGTAAAGATATAATGATTTGTTTTCACCTTTATTAGCCAAGTATTTCACCACCTTTAATAAGACCGTTAATATAAAGCCCAAAATTAAGCTGTATCGCTTTTTTGTTTTTATTAATGAAATCATACAGACTATATTTTCATTTATATTTATATGTAGATTTTGAGCTTCAATAATTTTGTCGTTTTTCGTATATTTTTGAATAAATATATGTTTTCATATATATTTGCAAATATTTAATGCTTTAGTGTTTATCATATAATAATAAACT
Source organism: Clostridia bacterium (assembly GCA_034101885.1). Taxonomy (GTDB): domain Bacteria; phylum Bacillota; class Clostridia; order UBA1381; family UBA1381; genus RGIG1988. The sequence continues at coordinate 8,230 of JAXEIW010000105.1, forward strand.
ATATCTTTAACAGATTAAGCAATCTATCCAAGTCCTCATTACCATAATACTCAATTTCAATTTTTCCTTTTTTTGCCCCGTTTGAAATTGTCACTTTAGTTCCAAGGTTTGTCGATAATCTTTCCTGTATTCTTTGCAATTCAATATTATAAACATCCGGAATTTTCTTAGGTTCTTTCTTTTTGTCAATACTTTTTTGAAGCTGCTTTGCAAGAACTTCGCTTTGTCTTACATTTAAACCGTTACTAATTATTTGATTAATCAGAAACTCTCTCAGCTCATAATTTTCAAGCGATAAAACAGTTCGCGCATGTCCTTCTGATATTTCACCCGAAATAAGCTTTGTCTGAAATTCATTTTCAAGGGATAATAACCTCATTGAATTGGCAACCGCGCTTCGGCTTTTACCCACTTTTTGACTTATCTGATCCTGCGTCAACCCATGTGTTTCACAAAGCTCCTTATATGCCATAGCTTCTTCAATAGGATTAAGATCCTCTCTTTGAAGGTTTTCAATTAATGCAATTTCAGCGACAGTTTTTTTTGAATATTCCTTTACTATAACAGGTATTTCCGTTAGTCCGGCTAATTTTGACGCCCTCCATCTTCTTTCTCCGGCAACAATAACATACCTGTCATTATCGTTTTTGGTAACGATAATGGGCTGAATCATACCATGTTCCTTTATGGACTCCGATAAAGCCTCTAACTTTTCCATATCAAAATTTTTTCTCGGCTGATTTTTGTTGGGTTCAACCTGTGTTATTTTCAGCATAGTTATACCATTTTCATTTACTTCCTCAAGTTCCTCACTGAATAATGTTCCAAGCCCTTTTCCAAGCCCCTTTTTCATATCTATCACCTCTTTTTCTCATTTCATTTGTTTTTGTCAACCAATTCCTTTGCTAATTTAAAATATGCCTCTGCACCCACCGATGTAATGTCATATTTTATTATCGGTTCACCAAAGCTCGGTGCCTCCGACAGCCTGACATTTCTCGGTATAACCGTTTTATATGTCTTATCCGGGAAATGGTCTTTAACTTCATTGTATACTTGCTCTGATAAATTTGTTCTTTTATCATACATGGTAGCTACAATACCCTCAATTTCAAGATTTTTATTTAGGGATTTTTTTATTGTTTTTACCGTGTTAATAAGCTGCGCCAAACCCTCCAATGCATAATATTCACACTGAATCGGAATCAAAACACTGTTGCTTGCGGTCATTATATTAATTGTAAGCAATCCCAAGGCCGGTGGAGAATCTATTATTATAAAATCATATTCATCTTTAATATGTTCAATTGCATTTTTGATAAAAAATTCTCTTTTTTCTTCGTATGACAGTTCAATTTCTGCCGCAGATAACTCTTGATTGGCGGGAAGAATTGAAAGGTTTTTATATTTGGTTCTTAAAATCGCCTCTTTAATTTTACTGTCATCAACCAAGCAATCATATGTAGAAAGATTTATTTCACTTTTTTCGATTCCCAAGCCGCTTGAAGCATTCCCCTGAGCATCTGCATCAATAATTAAAACCTTTTTTCCTTTGTAAGCCAGACAAGCAGATAAATTAACTGCTGTTGTGGTTTTTCCTACACCACCCTTCTGATTTATTATAGCTATTATCTTGCTCATAATAATCCTCCATTCTGCCGCTTAGCGGCAGCACTGTGTATTAACGTCAACATATGATTAATTGTTCTTTTTACAGATAATGTATTTTTGATCAATCTCCCATTAATATAATCATATGTTTCATGTTTATTTGCGTTATTTTTCCCGTTATTATTTACACCATATATTATACCACATATTTTTAAAATGTAAATGTTTCATGTGAAACATTTTTAATTTTTTTACATTATGTATAAATACACATCAATAAAATAATAAAAAGAGAATATTTTTTGTTCTTAATATCTACATTTCACATTGTTTCACGTGAAACATTGTGAATAAAAGTATTATGGTTAAAAATTTCTATTTGTTTCACGTGAAACAGAATAATTTATTGAGTATATGGGTATACTGTTTGTATAAAATCTATTTTGAGGTATATTATGAAAATATCAGAAAAAGTAAAAAAACTATTACTATTCAGTGTTCCAAAAACAGACGACACATTTATTCTGAATAATAATAACAATAAAATAAGTTATGATATAAGAAATGAAGAAAAGCAGAAAATAAAATATATATTTTCAAGTTATGAGGAAAATCTTAAATATATAGAAAAAAGATTTTCTGTTCCTGATAATAATGATGTTATTATCAGAAAAATTAAAATTTTTAAAAATACAAAAGCATTTTTAGTCTTTTATGACGGAATGGTTGATTCAAATGCAATAGATTTGACAATAATCGAAACACTTTTAGAAATACCACAGTTTTCTGAAAATGCAAATGAAGATGAAATACTCGAAAAACTCGTTTCACACAATCAAGCAACAAAAGTTACAGAATTTGATAAAATAATAGATGATATTAATTTTGGAAGTGTCGGATTATTTGTTGATAAAATAGCTGCTGGCTTTTCAATTGATGTTCGTAATTGGGGGCATAGAAGCATTGATAAACCTGAAATTGAGCAATCGCTATACGGGCCACAAGAAGCATTTAACGAAATGCTTCGAAACTGCTCGGCTCTTGTAAGAAAAATTTTAAAAACCGAGAAATTAATATGTGAAGGTACAAAAATCGGCAAAGTCAGCCAAACACGCGGAGTAATAATGTATATTAACAACATAGCAAATAATGAATTAGTTGATGAAGTACGAAAGAGAATCGATTCAATTTCAGTTGACTATATTATAGCAATTGAAGAAGTCGCGCATTTTCTTGAAGATAAAACATATATGATTACAAATCAAATCCTTGCTACCGAAAGACCGGACAGGGTAGCACGGGCACTATCAGAGGGAAGAGTAGCTCTTATAATAAGCGGGAGCCCTAAGGCACTTATATTCCCTACAAACGCTTTTGAATTAATGCACTCTGTTTCCGATGCATATTTAAGATTTCCATATGCAAATATGACACGAATTCTTAGGCTGTTTGCTATGTTTATAAGTATTCTTTTGCCCTCTCTTTATCTTGCAATAACACTCTTTCATCAGGAAATGATTCCGACATTTTTAGCTTTTTCTATTAGTGCTGCACGTGAAAATGTTCCTTTTCCAAGCATTATAGAGCTATTAATTATGAATTTTTCCTTTGAATTAATACGAGAAGCAGGAATACGAATGCCCGGCCCTATTGGTTCAACTTTAGGTATCGTTGGCGGTTTAATTTTAGGTCAAGCGGCAGTAAGTGCCAAAATTGTAAGTCCTCTTATGATTATAATTATAGCAATTACCGGGATATGCTCCTTTGCAATCACTGATTATTCATTGGAATGGAGCTACAGAATTTTAAGACTGATTTTTATAATACTGGCATCAATCCTCGGTTTTTACGGTATTGCTATTGGAATTTTTTTGTATTCGGTTTTGTTAGGCGCGCAAAAAAGCTTTGGAACGCCCTTCCTTGCTCCTTTAATCAGCAGTAAAAAGGGAAGTATAAGTCATTCTGTTTTTGTAAACCCGATATGGAAAAACGAAAAACGTTCGGAATTTCTGGCAACTAAAGATGACACGCAAGAACCAAAAATAAGCCGAAAGTGGAAAATTAATAAAAGAAAGTGATTATTATATGAATAACAAATTATTATTGGGTAAAAAAGAGCTGTCCTGGACCCTTATTAATCTAATAACTATAAAAATGCTGTTCAGTTATCCACGTTTTATGGTACTGAATTCAGGAAATGCAGCATGGCTACAATGTTTATACGTTTCTCTTATAGCTATAATTATCTATTTAATATTGATAAAATTATATGAAAAAATCGGAACATTAAGTATAATGGAACTATGTGATAAGGTAGGAGGAAAGCCGCTTAAAATAGTTATAGGTTTAATTATAACAATAACGCTGGTCACAAATATATCCGTTAATATGCGGCTTCTTCCTGAATCCATTAAAACAGTATTACTGCCATTAACGCCCATAAAACTATTATTTATTGTATTTCTTGCCGCAATATCTATCGGGACTTATTTAGGAATATACTCAATATGCAGAATACACGCATTGTTTCTACCTTTAACAACAATTTGTTTAGCGATATTATTTTTATTTATAATTCCTTACGCCGATGTAACTAATATTTTCCCAATATTTGGTTTAGGGACATATAATATATTTGTAAAAGGTTTGGATTCACTTACAATCTTTTCTGACATAATAGTGCTGTTTATATTGATGCCCTATTGTCAAAACTTTTCGGTTGCAAAAAAAAGCGGGCTGAATGCTATAATAACCAGTGCGGTAATTTCCTTTTTAATTGTCCTCTTATATAACCTTGTCTATGCATATCCTACTTCAACGGATTTTATATTTTCGGCATATCAAATGACAAGGCTGATTAAAATAGGCGATTTTTTTCAAAGGGTTGAAGCATTTTTTGAATTTATATGGTCAATACTGATGCTTCTTTATGCCTCCGCATATTTGTTCATCATATGCCACATATGGAAAGAAATATTTAATTTAAAGTATTACAGAGAAGTAATTTTGCCGTTTATGATTATTATAGGAGGGACTGCATTTGTACCTGCCACACTTGTAGATGTGTTCTCTATTTCGCAAGCTGTCGCTAAATACACACCAATAATTTTGTTTTCTATTCCGGCAATAATCGCGTCATCATACAGAATTAAATTAAAAGCAAAAATAAAATCTTAACAATGTGTAAAGTAAATTATAACATATGCGCAGGTTGAAACCTGTCGCAAGCTCTGCTCCTTGCAACCAAAGCGGGAGCGTTGTTCCGATTTAAATCCTTGCATTGACCGCATTATTATTTATGCTGCTGTTCGGCGGCAGAATGAGAGATAATTATGAAGAAAAAAATATTACAATTAATTTTACTATTAATTTTTAGTGTCCTTGTATTGTCCGGATGTTACGATTATCAGGAACCGAATAATATAGCCTATGTTATAGCTCTTGGAATTGATAAGGGAAGTAATGAAGGTATTTATAAATTTTCCATTCAATATGCCCGACCCAATGAGATTACCGGCGGAGCAAGTGAAAGTGGGGGAGAGGGGAAAAACACAAGCGGAATATTGTCTATTGAATCTCCTTCAATATACTCGGCAATTAATCTTGCAAATCATGTAATAAGTAAAACCTTTACCCTTTCACACACAAAAATAATAGTTGTTTCGGAAGAAATTGCACAAGAAGGTATTGCTCCCATTCTTGATTCTTTGGGAAGAAATAACGACATACGTCCGACCGTATATTTCTGTATAGCCAATAAGAGTGCCGAAAATTACCTTAAATCGGTAAAACCAAGTATTGAAATAAATCCGGCAAAATACTATGATTTAATTTTTCAAAATAACAGTTCCTCATACACCCCTTTCAATGATGCACAAAAAATATATTTTAACTATAAAAATGATTTAAGGGAAAATGTAATTCCATATGTAGGGACATTAAAAAAGGCTGATAAACAATCGGAAGAAAATTCTCAGAATTCTCAAAACAATCAATCACAGGATGGGGGAAAAGGAGAAGATAATCAAGGTGAAACAAACAATTCCTCACAGAATAATTCCGATTCAAATACTCAACAACAATCCGAAATTCAAAAAAATATTCCCATCAACGAAAAAGGCTTTGAGTATAATATAAAAAAATACATTTCCGGTAATATGGATATTGATAAATCAGACGAAAGTGAAGAGGTTGGAGGTGCAGTTTTCAAAGATGATAAAATGATTGATACTATTCCCGATATAGAATGTAAATTATATAATATTATAAACGGAACATTTAAAACCGGATACACTGTTATATATTTTAAAGAATCACCTTCATCGCCTGTAACCGTTTTAATGGTTCAAAAGAAAAAACCAAACGTAAAAGTAAATATAGAAAGCGATTTACCTAAAATAGATATAAAACTATACCTGGAAGGTGATTTTATATCTACTCCATCCCAATACATGATTGAAAAAAATATTGATATTTTTGAAGAAGAAGCAAAAAAATATATAGAAGATGCCGTATATTCTTTCCTTTATAAGACAACTAAAACTTATAATTCCGATATTTTCGGATTCGGAAGATATGCAAAAAGATCCTTTCTTACCTATGACAAAATGCAGGCTTATAGTTGGAACGAAAAATATAGGGACACAAAATTCAATGTTGACGTAAAATTTAATATTAAGCGCACAGGACTAATTATTCGTACTAAATAAAAGGGGAGCATTCACATGGATAAATTAATAATAATATTTGTTTTTGTTGTTTTAATAAGAGCAATAAGTTATTCTGTCCGGTGTTTTAAAGAAAAAAATATTTCCGGAGGAATATCTGTATTGTTTCTGGCATTTACATCTGTTTTTGCGTCATACTTTTTATTACAAATATAGCTTTGAAAACTTTCAATGATAATATGATATTTACCATTTGTTGAATAGAAATTTTATGTTATTATTCAATATATCGAATTTAAAAAAGTGTTGATACAAACAACATCAACACTTTTTTATTTTCTTAAATGCATATGTTACAGCAACAGCTGTCAAGCTTCCCACAATTGCTCCGCACAATACATCCGTAGGATAATGTGCTCCGACGTATATTCTTGAAAATCCTATTAAAAATGCATAAACCAAAGCCAAAACAGAATACTTTTCTTTCATTCTCAGCATTGAAACGGCACAGGCAAAGGTAACTGCCGTATGCCCCGAAGGAAAAGAAAAACTAATCGGCTTTTTTATCAATAATTCAAGTTCCTCCACTGCTACAAACGGTCTGCTTCTCTCAAAAATATTTTTAAGAACAACATCATTAATGATATAGCACATAACAAGAGATATGAGAAAAACCACACCTGTTTTTCTTGTTCTTTTTAATACCGTAAGGATTATTCCGATTGCCATTAACAATAATCCTCCATCACCTGACTTTGTCAATGGTACAAATATCGCCGATAAAATCGGGCATCTTATATAATTCTGTACAAACAGCATTATATGGGAATCAATATTATTTATTAATTCAATCATAATAACTACCCCATTCTGCCCACTTTTTTATTCTTTGTTATTCTGTTTGTGAGACTCAAGCCAAATTATAAGCACAGAAATATCAGCAGGAGATACACCTGAAATTCTTGATGCCTGACCGAGATTTGCAGGTTTAATTTTTTCCAATTTTTGTCTTGCTTCAAGACGCAAACCATGAATTGAGGAATAATCACAATCCTGAGGCAAAATTTTTTCTTCCATTTTTTTAAATTGCTCAACCTGTGCCATTTGTCTTTCTATATATCCCTTATATTTGAGTTTAATTTCCACCTGTTCACAGACAGCGTATGGCAAATCCGGTCTTTGAGTATCTATTTCTCTTAATTTTTCATAATTTAGCTGTGGTCTTTTCAGCATTTCGGATAATTTTATTCCTGTTACAACCGGCGTTGTACCGTTTTCCTCCAAAACAGGATTTGCAGTCTGAGGATTTACCACCGTACTTTCAAGTCTTTTAATTTCTTCCTTTTCTAACTCTATTTTCTTTAACAGTCTGTTATATCTCTCATCACTTATAAGTCCTACTCTGTGTCCTATAGGCGTCAGTCTTTCATCGGCATTGTCTTGCCTTAAAAGAAGTCTGTATTCCGAGCGTGAAGTCATCATTCTATACGGTTCATTTGTTCCCTTTGTCACAAGGTCATCAATAAGAGTTCCTATATATCCCTGTGAACGATCTATTATCATAGGCTCTTCACCCTTTATTTTCAATGCAGCATTAATTCCGGCTACAATACCCTGTGCCGCCGCTTCCTCGTATCCGCTTGTCCCGTTAAATTGCCCTGCACCGTACAGTCCGCTTATCTTTTTAAATTCTAAAGTAGGACGAAGCTGTGTAGGATCTATGCAATCATATTCAATAGCATATGCAGGACGCATAATCTCAACATTTTCTAAGCCGTCGATAGTCCTTAACATTTTAAGCTGAACATCCTCCGGCAAACCCGTACTTATACCTTGAGCATACATTTCTCGTGTTTCAAGTCCAAGGGGTTCCATAAAGAGCTGATGTCTTTTTTTATCCTTAAACCGCATAACCTTATCTTCAATTGAAGGACAGTATCTCGGTCCTACTCCTTCAACCTTTCCGTTGTACATAGGAGCTTTGTCAATGTTGTCCATAATTATTTTATGCGTTTCCTCATTGGTATATGTCAGCCAGCAATAAGCTTTGTTTTCTCCCGGATCTTCCGTTTCAAAGGAAAAAGGAATAATTCTTTTATCTCCTTCTTCACGTCCCATTTTGCTGTAATCCAAAGTATCACCGTGAATCCTTGCAGGCGTACCCGTTTTAAATCTCATCAATTCTATTCCAAGATCCTTAAGACTCTGAGAAAGTTCAATCGCAGGAAATGTTCCGTCCGGTCCCGATTGTCTTTCATAATCTCCTATTAATATTTTGCCTCTTAAATAAGTTCCTGTTGCAACAATAACAGCCTTAGCGCCGTATTCTGTTCCCAAGTGGGTAACAATTCCCTTTATTTTATTATCATCATCAACAAGTATTCTGCATATTTCAGCCTGCTTTAACTGTAGGTTTTTCTGTGTTTCCAAGGTCTTTTTTATTTCTATATGATATTTCTTTCTGTCTATCTGACATCTTGATGAATGAACAGCAGGTCCTTTTCCCACATTCAGCATTTTTGACTGAATAAATGTTTTGTCGGCAGCAATTCCCATTACACCCCCTAAAGCGTCCACCTCTTTTACAAGGTGTCCTTTTGCCGTTCCTCCTATACTCGGATTACAAGGAAGATTTCCGACTGCGTCAAGACTTATCGAAAAAATAACTGTTTTCATTCCAAGCCTTGCAGCTGCCATAGCAGCTTCAACTCCGGCGTGTCCTGCTCCTATAACAACAACATCATAATTGTCTGTAACCATTAGTTGTCCACTCCAATCATATTCTCATCCTCTTTTTCCTCTATTTCATTGTCAGAAGAATTATTATCTATATTAATTAATATTTTTTTTCTTATAACGCTCTCAGCATAAAATTCAAATGGGAATCGCAAAAGTCCCACCAAAATTACCAATGTAAGGATAACAGACATTATAGGTGTAAATACCGTAAATATAACAAAGCTTATAGCACCGAAAAGCAAAGTAAACAATAAATTCACCGGAAATGTTGACATGGCAAGAATCAATGCATTCCTGTATAAATCCTTTATTTTATTTTCAAAGGTTACCATAAGCTGATAAATATAATAGTGCATGGATATAAACAAAAACATACAAATAGTCAAGACACACATCAGGAAAAACCAAATAGTTTGTCCATTATTCAAATAATAATTATAATAAAATCTTATGGCAAATCCACCCATAACCATAGCTATTATATCTATGACCGCAACAATCATACCCTGCTTGAAATTTTCTTTAAATTTTGCAAAGAAATCAGTAAGAATCCATGCATGTTCTTCTCTGGAAAAGCATCGTGTTATATATGCAAATGAAGCAGACGCCGGGCCGGAACCCATAAATACCACAGATGTAACAGTTATAAATAAAGTGAGCATTGTTGAATACATAGAAACATCCTCTGAGGAAATTGCCGCCTCGCCCTGTCCCAAAATCTGAACAAAATTAAAAATAAAAGGAGTTACCAACAGATAATATATTAAAATCATGGGAAGTGAGCAGACTACATATAAAAAGTTTGCCTGACATAATTTCCATATCTTTCTGAATAATATTTCAAAGTATAAAAATATACCTTTCTTTTTTGGAGCGTTTTTGTCCACTCCCGGGCCTTCCTTCGTATAATTAAAAAATAATCCCATTATATTCCTCCGTTCCGCTGTCCCGGACAGCAAATAAAATATACCCTTTTTTATTCATATTATATAACTAATGATATTTTTCTGAATAAAAGATAATAAAATAAATTTTTTTATCTTATCTATTGTATCATAAATAAATCTGTGATACAATAGATAATGAATAAAATTAACAAAAACTTAAACATTACAGAAAGATTTATACTTATGAAAGAGATTATTATAGGAAAAAACGATGCCAACCAAAGACTTGATAAATTTTTAACTAAGCTTTGTCCCAATTTGCCCTCATCATTGCTTTATAAAAGCTTAAGAAAGGATTGTGTTAGGGTTAACGGAAAACATATAAAAGACGCTTCTTTTAAACTGTCGGAAAATGATTTGCTTAAATTGTATCTTAAAGATGAATTTTTTCAAACTCCCGATACAGATAACGCATTTTTAAATATTACTCCCGATTTAAAAATTATATATGAGGATGAAAACATTCTTTTGGCAGATAAAAAGGTAGGAATGGTGGTCCACGCAGATGATGAAGGAAATACCGACTGTCTTATCGAACATATAAAAAGCTATCTGTACAGAAAAGGAGAATACATTCCTTCGCAAGAAAATACGTTTGTACCTTCCCTTTGCAATCGTCTTGATCGAAATACCGGCGGTATTGTTATTGCCGCCAAAAATGCGGATGCATTAAGAATAATGAATCAAAAAGTAAAGGACAGAGAAATGAAGAAAATTTATCTCTGCGTTGTTTTAGGTTATCTTGACAAAAAAAGCGGCGAATTAAAAGGTTATCTTTTTAAAGATGAAAAGAAAAAGCGTGTATATATTTATGAAAATTCAAAAAAAGGAACAAAAACCATAATAACAAGGTACAGAGTTTTAAAGGAAAAAAATAATCTTTCTTTGGTAGAGGTTGAGCTTGTAACGGGACGTACTCATCAAATAAGAGCACATTTTTCATCAATCGGTCACCCTCTGCTCGGCGACGGAAAATACGGTATAAATCAAATCAACAAAAAATACGGACTTAAAACTCAAGCCTTGTATTCCTATAAGCTTCAATTTGAGTTTACTACCGACTCCGGTATTCTGGAATACTTAAATCACAAGGAATTTACAGCAGATAAAGTTTATTTTACCGATATATTTTAAAAAAACTTGCAGAGATTAATTTCCCTGCAAGCTTTTTGTTATTAATATTTTGCTCTCTTTGTATAATGAGTATGTAGAAGCTCGTGAGCTTTGTGTGAACACGGTTCTCCGAAATAATCTTTGTAAAGAGCCTGTACATATGGATTTTCATGTGACTTTCTGATTGTTGAAGCCTCATCTTCGGAATACAATGCCTTTGCTCTTTCTTTTTTATAGTTAACAACAGCCCTTGTTTTTGAATCGATAACAGGTTGTCCGCCTCCGTTAATACATCCTCCGGGGCAAGCCATTACTTCGATAAAGTCATAATGTTCTCCTGCCTTAACCTTTTCAAGAATGATACTTGCATTCTTTGTCCCGTGAGCAACTGCAATCTTAACATCCTTTCCGGCAATCTTTAATGTAGCTTCTTTAACACCTTCCAAACCTCTTACTTCCGTTATATTTATATTCTCAAGAGGTTTCTTTTCAAGTATTTCATAAACAGTACGAATAGCAGCTTCCATAACACCGCCTGTTGTACCGAATATAACACCTGCACCTGTTGCCATACCGAAGGGCTGATCAAATTCCTCATCCGGCAATTCGGCAAAGTTTATTCCTGCTTGCTTTATCATTCTCGCAAGTTCTCTTGTTGTTAAAGACGCATCAATATCCTGTGTACCGCTTGATGAATGTTCAGGTCTTGAAGCTTCAAATTTCTTTGAAGTACAAGGCATAATAGCTACTGAATAAATATCATTTTTTTCTATACCGGATTTTTCGGCATAGTATGATTTAATAATAGCTCCGAATATCTCCATAGGAGATTTTGCGGATGAAAGATTATCCAAAAATTCAGGATAATAGTGTTCGCAGTATTTAACCCAACCGGGCGAACATGAAGTAATCAACGGCAGATTTTCCTGTTTTGTAAATCTTTCTATAAATTCCGTTCCTTCCTCCATAATCGTAACATCGGCAGCGGTATCCGTATCAAATACTTTATCAAATCCCAATCTTCTCAAAGCTGCTACCATTTTACCTGTAACAGGTGTTCCCATAGGCAGTCCGAATTCTTCACCCAAAGCTGCTCTTACAGCAGGAGCTGTTTGAACAACAACGTGTTTTTCAGGATTATCAATAGCTCTTTGAACCTTTGGAATATCATTCTTTTCATATAATGCTCCCACAGGACAGGAAATAATACACTGTCCGCAGTAAATACATCCAACTTCTGCCATTGTTCTTCCGAATGCTGTAGCAACCTCTGTTGTAAATCCTCTGTTTACGCACGAAATAACCGAAATTTCCTGATTATCACAAGCGCCTATACATCTTCTGCAAAGAATACATTTATTATTATCTCTAACTATTGATGTTGACTCGTTATCTATTTCATGATGAATATTTTCGCCTTCAAATCTAATATCATCAACACCCAATTCTTCGGCAAGGCTTTGCAATTCACAGTTTTTGCTTCTGATACAGGTAAGACATTTCTTTTCGTGATTTGAAAGAATAAGTTCCAATGTGGTTCTTCTTGCCTTTCTTGCTTTTTCCGAATTTGTAAATACTTCTATACCTTCAGCTACCGGATATACACAAGCTGCCTGCAAAGCTCTTGCTCCTTTTACTTCCACAAGACACATACGGCAAGCTCCGATTTGGTTTATATCCTTTAAATAACATAAGGTAGGAATGTTGATACCAACCTCACGCGCTGCGTCAAGAATGGTGTATCCCTCAGGTACACTTACATCCTGACCATTAATCTTTAAGTTTACCATCTATATTCATTCCTTTCCTTAATTATTTCTTATCGATAGCACCGAACTTACAAGCTGCCTGACAAGCTCCGCACTTAATACATTTTGATTGGTCAATAACAAACGGTTCTTTAATTTTTCCGACAATTGCACCGGCGGGACACTGTCTTGAACACAAGCTGCATCCTCTGCACTTTTCGGGATCGATCATATATCTTGTCAAATGCTTACATACATGAGCAGGACATACCTTATCACGAACATGAGCTTCATATTCATCTCTGAAATATTTTAATGTTGAAAGGACAGGGTTCGGAGCTGTTTGTCCCAGTCCGCACAGAGCGGCGTTCTTTATGCTGTAGCATAATTCTTCAAGTCTGTCAAGATCCTCCATAGTACCTTTACCGTCGGTAATTTTAGTAAGTAATTCCAGTAATCTCTTTGTACCGATACGGCAGGGAGAACATTTACCGCAGGATTCGTCAACTGTAAATTCAAGGAAGAATTTTGCTATATCAACCATACAGTTATCTTCGTCCATAACGATAAGTCCGCCGGAACCCATCATTGAACCGATAGCCATAAGCGAATCATAATCGATAGGTGTATCGATTAACGATGCCGGAATACATCCTCCAGAAGGACCGCCTGTCTGCGCAGCCTTAAATTTCTTTCCGTTAGGAATGCCTCCGCCTATATCTTCAACAATTTCACGCAAGGTTGTTCCCATAGGAACTTCAACAAGACCTGTATTATTAATTTTTCCGCCCAGAGCAAATACCTTTGTACCCTTGCTCTTTTCTGTACCGATAGATGCAAACCATTCTGCACCTTTGTTTATAATAACAGGAATATTTGCATAGGTTTCAACGTTATTAAGCATTGTAGGTTTAGCCCACAGTCCCTTATTTGCAGGGAACGGAGGACGTGGACGAGGTTCTCCTCTCTTTCCTTCTATTGATGTCATCAAAGCAGTTTCTTCACCGCATACAAACGCACCTGCTCCAAGTCTTATTTCCAAATCAAAGTTAAATCCTGTATCAAATATATTTTCACCCAACAAACCGTATTCTCTTGCTTGTTTAATAGCAATTTCAAGTCTTTTAACAGCTATAGGATATTCTGCTCTTATATATATGTAACCTCTGTCTGCGCCGATTGCATATGCCGCAATTGCCATAGCTTCGATAACAGAGTGAGGATCTCCTTCAAGAACAGATCTGTCCATGAATGCGCCCGGATCTCCTTCGTCGGCATTACAAGCAACATATTTTTGTTCTCCTTCGGCAGCATAGGTAAGCTTCCATTTCATACCTGTCGGGAAACCGCCGCCACCTCTTCCTCTTAAACCTGAATCCAATACTGTTTTAATAACGTCTTCTCTTGACATTTCGGTCAAAACCTTACCCAAAGCCTTGTAACCGTCAACAGCTATATATTCCTCTATATTTTCAGGATCTATAACACCGCAGTTTCTTAAAGCAATACGCATCTGTTTTGCATAGAAGTTTGTTTCGTTCAGACTTTTTATTTTGTCATCTTCTGTAACTGTTTCCTGATATAACAAACGCTTTACTATTCTACCCTTTAACAGGTGTTCTTCAACTATCTCCTTAACATCTTCCACCTTAACTCTGCTGTAAAAAGCTCCCTCAGGATATACAACCATAATTGGGCCCAATGCGCAAAGTCCGAAACAACCGGTCTTAATAACCTTTATTTCCTTGTCAAGTCCGTTGGCAGCAAGCTGTGCTTCCATTTCTTTTATTATTGCTTCGGAACCCGAGGATGTACATCCGGTACCGCCGCAACATAAAACGTGACCTCTTACCATATCCATGTTATTTATCATTCCTTTCATTTTGTACAAAAGTAAATTTATTATTTTTATTTATCAGCTTCACCTATTGTATATTCCTTAACCGGTCTGCCATTTACAAGATGCTCCGCAACAACTGTGCGAGCCTTTTCCGGTGTCATTTTTACATATGTAACCTTTTCTTCACCGGGAACAAGAATTTCAACAATAGGTTCCAATCTGCAAACACCGATACATCCTGTCTGAACAACAGATACGTGTTCAAGATTTCTCTTTTGAATTTCTTCCACAAATGCATTCATAACAGGTCTTGCGCCGGCTGCAATACCGCAGGTAGCCATACCTACAACAACTCTTACCGCATGATCGTCTTTTCTCATGGTAACATTTGAAGCCACTTTATTTCTTATAGCTTCCAATTCAGCTAAACTCTTCATTATTTTCCTTCCTTTCCGTACCTGATTATGTACCTCTTATTTTAAAGCTATTTCTTTTTCTCCATCCTTAAGATATTCATATATCCATGAAGATACATCATTTTCCTTTAAAGAAATTCCGCCAAGGATTTTTTTTATTTCCCTTGTATCAACCGAAAACTCTTTTCCGTTTATAATATGCTTGTATACAAAGTCAACATTTTCAAATGAAGTTATTATCTGATGCATGGTCTGTGCCATATTTCCCAAAGGTTCTCTGTCAATATGACTGTAGCCGAAAACAGCATAAAAAACCGTACCTACACCAATTTTTGATGTAATTCTAATATATCCTCCGGTTATTTCTGCCGCAAGCTTTGTCAAAGGTATACCCAGTCCTACCTTTCTTGTTGTTCTGCCTGTTGTAAAAGGATCGGTTACTTTGGCAATCATTTCATCACTCATGCCTTTACCGTTATCCTTTATTTCAAATGACAAAATATCCTTATTAACATCCTCAATAACCTCAAGCTCAACAAGACTTGCATTTGCCGCAACAGAGTTCTGCATTATATCCAATATATGCAGTGAAATTTCCTTCATGCGTATTCCTTCCTTTCGGAAAATTAATTATTCATACTTTGCAAAAATACCTTCAACATCATCAACGGTTAATCTTCCGTAAACATCATCGTTTACGGTCAAAACCGGAGCAAGTCCGCATGCGCCTATACAGCGTGTGGCATCAATTGAAAATCTTCCGTCGGGTGTACATTCTCCAACATCGATTCCGAGTTTTTCTTTGATTTTTTCAAGAATGTCTCCGGAACCCTTAACATAACAAGCTGTACCCAGACATACCGAAATCTGATGCTGTCCCTTCGGATACAGTGAAAACTGAGTATAGAATGTTACTATACCGTAAATTTCAGCTAACGGAACATTAAGACCGTCTGCAATCATTTTTTGCACTTCAAGTGGAAGATATCCGTAAATATCCTGAGCCTTGTGCAAAACCGGAATAGCTGCTCCTTCCTGTCCTTTATGGCTTTCAATTACTGCTTTGAGCTGTTCTTCCTGCTCCTTTGTGCCGTTAAATGCCGGCATTGTTTTTTTCTCCATTTTTAGACCTCCTGTTCATAAACTAAAAGCTGATTATTAATATAATAAATTCATATTGATATAGATTTCCGGTTTTTCCATAACCAAGATAAATCATATTTATAACCATTATACCCTATAATTATATCAGCAAATCAAAAAAAAATCTATACAAGATTGTTAAAAAAAAAATTTACTCTTTTTTGCACAAATAAGAAAACACATTTTCGGCATTTTTTGACAATACTTCCATGTAAAATTCGGGTTCTGATATATCTTCAAGATAATGTGCGTCGGAATTTGAGATTATTTGGTATTTTTTGTAATAAGTTTCCATTTTAGTTCTGTTCTTTTTTGTGATTTCCAATGTGTTAACTTTTAAATCATCCGGTAAAAATCCCAAATTTGAAAGAACGCTGAAGCTTGAACGGTCTATATGTGCCGGAACAGCAATTCCGCCGCATTCCTTTGCACAGTTTACCACCTCATAAATATCCAATGTAGTTGCGGAAACAAGCAAGATTTCTTCCTTTCCCGTCACTTCATCTTCTTCATTCATATAAAGCTGCTCTCCGTAAATTTCTTCGCGATTTTTTACCGGCATCATATGTGAACGTACTATTTCCCACATTCTATCCGCATCATCGACATTTTTAAAATAACATACCATATGTATTTCTTCCGATGTTTCAACCTCCATACCGGGAATAACAATCAGATTATCTCCGGCAGCTGCCATAACAGCCCTCACATTTCCGCAGGAATTGTGATCTGTTACGGCAATTACATCAAGTCCCTTAATTATAGACATATTAACAATATTATTGGGAGTCATGTCATTGTCGCTGCATGGCGACAATGCGGAATGTATATGCAAATCATAATATAACTTCACTCAAATCCTCTTTTCTTATGTATTTATAATACTTTTTATTCTATTATACAATACATAAATTCAAAAATCAATATTCTTTACAAATATATATTTTAGTTTTTAATTTTTTCTTGACAAAGGTTTCCTTTTAATGTAATATATGCTTAAAGATATTTTATTAACAGCCTAAATTTTTGAATATTTATAAATTTATTATTTTAAGGAATTAATTGAAAGGTACATATTTTATGGAAAATTTGGTTTTATCATTTACGGTAGTTCTTCCTCTTTTTATAATGATGGTATTGGGATATTTTTTAAAGTTTATAAAAATTTTTGACAAACATACTTTAGATAAGCTTAATTCTTCGATATTTAAAGTTTTTTTGCCGATTTTAATTTTTTATAACGTCTATACCTCCGAGATATCCGATGTTTTTAATCCAAAGTTAATTGGTTTTTCAGCCGCAGCAATACTTGGAGTTTTTTTTCTCTGTCTTATAATAATTCCTGTTATTGAAAAGGATAACAGAAAAAGAGGAGTTCTGATACAGGGTATTTACAGAAGTAATTTTGTAATTTTCGGCATACCTCTTTCGGTATCATTATACAATGAACAAATACAAGGAACAACAGCTGTTTTGATAGCCGTTATAATTCCATTATTTAATTTTCTTGCAGTTGTATCACTTGAAATATTCAGAGGCGGAAAACCTAATTTTTTAAATATTTTAAAGGGTATTATTACCAACCCCCTTATTATTTCCTCTGCTATAGGATTTTTGTTTTTGTTTTCAAAAATAAAATTACCCGATGTTATTGTTTCGACCGTAAAGGACATCTCAAAAATTGCTACCCCCCTTGCTTTAATTGCTTTGGGAGGTTCAATAGATTTCACCAAGATAAAGGGAAATATACGCCAACTTATAATAGGTATATCGGGAAAGCTTATTTTTACTCCTATTTTAATATTAACTACAGGAATACTTCTCGGATTCAGAAATGCAGAGCTTGCCATACTTCTCTCTCTTTCGGCATCTCCAGTAGCCGTTTCTTCCTATACAATGGCACAGCAAATGGGAGGAGACGATGACCTTGCGGCACAGCTTTTAATGTTCGGAACAGCCGTTTGTATTTTTACCGTTTTTCTCTGGATATTTATACTTAAACAGCTTGGATATATGTAATGCTTATAAGCCGTTATGCGGCTGCGTTTCATAATTGTTCAGCAGTCATTATGTAAAAATCAATTTTATATTTATACAAAAAAATTCACTCGCTATTTTGGTCGAGTGAATTTTTTTTATTATTCATTTATTGATTTATCAATTGCTCTTTCAAAAATTCCTATTACTTCTTTTGAAGGTTCTTTATCTATTAGAGAAACAACAATACTGAAAATCAAACCTACGATAAATCCCGGAAGAATCTCGTATATTCCGGTTGATTTCAAAAATACAAGCCATAAAATATCAACTACGGCACCGGAAACAATTCCTGCAACTGCTCCTTTGTAAGTAAATCTCTTCCAAAACAGCGAAAGAATAACAACAGGTCCAAATGCAGCACCGAATAATCCCCATGCATTTTCAACCATATTCATTATAGCCTGAGCTCCCGATCCCTTACTGCTTGCAATAAAATATGCAACAAGAGCAACTATCAATACTACCAGTCTGCCTACCCATAAAACTTCTTTATCAGAAGCATTCTTTCTTATAATCGGCTTATAAATATCACTTGTAAAGGAAGATGATGCAACAAGCAGCTGTGAGTCAGCGGTAGACATTGAAGCCGCTATAATCGCCGCAAGAAGCAAACCTGCTATAAATCCCGGAAACAGCTCTCTTGCCAATCTGATAAATACCAATTTTTGATTTCCGTTTGTTAAAAGTTCTTCTCCTATTAACATTCTTCCCAAGTATGCAATTAAGATAGCCGCAAACAATGTAATTATAACCCAAATTATAGCAACAATTGCCGATTTTTTTACCATGCTCGGTTTTTCAATTGACATAAATCTTACAAGAATATGAGGCATTCCGAAATATCCCAATCCCCACGCCAAACCTGACACAATTTCTTTCCATGACGCATCAAAAATGTTTGTTTTAAAGATGTATTCCGTTCCTTCATATGTATAAACATTTGATAATGCCGCAAAGTCAAGATTTTTTGTACATACTATTACAATAGGAACGGACATAAGTGCAATTAACATAAGAAATCCCTGGAAAAAATCTGTCCAGCATACCGCTTTATATCCTCCCAAAAAAGTATATAATAAAATAATACAAGCAAATATTATCATTGCGACTTCTTCATTTTCATTTAACTTTGGAAACAGTGTTGTAAATACGGCAGTTCCCGCAACAAACCCGGAAGCAACATATATTGTGAAGCTTATCAAAAATACAACGGCACATATAATTTTCAAAGTAGGGTTTGAAGTTGCAAATCTGTTTGACAAATACTGTGGAAATGTTATTGCGTCACTCGACGCTTTTGAAAATTTTCTCAATCTTTTTGCAACCAAAATCCAGTTTAGTGATGTTCCTATAGCAAGACCAATACCTATCCACGCCTGTCCCAATCCAAAGGCCAGTATACTTCCCGGAAGTCCCATAAGCAACCAGGCACTCATATCCGATGCCTGCGCACTCATAGCCGTTACCCACGGTCCCATTTTTCTTCCGCCTAAAAAATATTCTTTCTCTCCGTTGCCTTCTTTAGATTTGATAAAGAAAAATAATCCTATACCGAGAACAACAACAAAGTAAAGAACAAATGCAATTACTTCTGACATTTTTTTCTCTCCTTATTTTTTTAATAATATTGGTAATTATATCATAATTTGTAATAAAAAGCAACAAAAATTTTTTTTAATTGAAAAAAAAACGGAAATCACATAAAAAATCATGATTTCCGCAGTCATTCATTTATTACTCTTCAAATCCGTTAGGATGTTTGCTCTGCCATCTCCAGCTGTCCTCACACATCTCATTTATTTTGTACTTTGCTTTCCATTCAAGTTCTTTTTCCGCTTTACTCGGATTTGCATAACATTGAGCTATGTCACCCGGACGTCTTCCCTCAATTTTATAAGGTATAGTCTTGCCGCAGGCTTTTTCAAAAGCATGTATAACATCAAGAACCGAATATCCGTTTCCCGTTCCCAAATTATATATATGAACACCGTGTACATTGGTTTTCTTTTCAATAGCCTTTAAATGTCCCAAAGCAAGATCCACAACATGAATATAATCTCTTACACCCGTTCCGTCCGGTGTATCATAATCATTTCCGAATACATGAACATATTCAAGTCTTCCCACAGCAACCTGTGCAACATAGGGAAGAAGATTGTTAGGAATACCCTTAGGATCTTCTCCCATATCACCGCATTTGTTTGCTCCGATAGGATTAAAATATCTTAATAAAGTTATAGACCATTTGTTATTTGCCTTGTATACATCCTGCATTATATTTTCTATCATAAGCTTTGTTGAGCCATACGGATTTGTTGTCGAAAGCGGAAAATCTTCCGTTATGGGAACAGTTTTGGGCATACCGTAAACAGTTGCGGAAGAAGAAAATACAATATTAAATACATTATGTTTTTCCATAATATCCAAAAGATTTAATGTTCCTGTTATATTATTATGATAATATCTTATAGGAATTTTTGTTGATTCTCCAACAGCTTTTAATCCGGCAAAATGTATAACCGAATCAAAATCGTTTTCTTCAAATATCTTATTTGTTGCTTCATAATCAAGTAAATCCGTTTTATAAAATTTAAAATCCTTACCTGTCAGCTTTTTTACAACATCAAGACACTTTTCCGATGAATTGCAGAGATTATCCATAACAACTATTTCATATCCAGCGTTCAGCAATTCTACGCAGGTATGACTTCCTATGTATCCGGCTCCTCCGGTTACCAATATTTTCATACATATCTTCCTTTCAAAATTATTAAATTTATATACCGTTTTTATATATTATATATCATTAAAAAAAATTTTTCAATATATTAATTGTTTTTTTATAAATAATATGATAAAATATTTGTAAATAAAAATAAATTTATGAAGAATTTACATTTAATAAAAATAATTATCTAAAATTTTTCATTTATATATTCTTAATTTACCTATTATTTATAGTATTACATTAATATGAAAAGGAAAGTAAAAATGATAATATCCGATTTACACAATCATACTTTATTCAGCTATGACGGAAGCAACAGCGTTGAAGAAATAATAGAAAATGCAATTGCAAAGGGAATAGACATTGTTGGCATAACGGACCACCAATTTTCTATCGGCGGCAATATTCATCAATATATTGAAAAAGTAAATGAATGTAAAGAAAAATATAAAAACAAAATAATCGTAAAATGCGGAATCGAAATAGGACTGCGTCCAAAACCCAATAATCTTATTGCCGTAAATAAAGCCGGTCTTGATTATTGTCTTTTCGAATGTCTTGACAGCGATAATTCTCTTACAATGGATTTATACGAATTTTTGGAATGGACAAGACTTTTTGATATTCCTAAAGGACTTGCTCATACCGATATATTCCGATTATCCGAAAAATACTGTACTGATATGATAAAGCTTATGAAGAAATACAATATCTTTTGGGAAATAAATACATCCGGAAACTACGCATATTATTATGACTTTATTACAAGCTATCAAAAACAGCAGCTTATAAAGAAAAGCGGTATTACGGTCAGCATTGGTTCGGATACACATAATACAAGAGAGCTCAATATTTCAAAGGTAAGGTCTGCTCATGCCCTAATATCCTCTCTCGGCAATCCTATTATTTTTCAATAAATTAATTAATATAAATTCTTACATAATACCAATTGAAATTTTTTTTTTATTATGTTATAATAGAAAGACTCTATAGTAGACTGAAAATATCAATTTATATAATGACTGCTGAACAATTATGAAACGCAGCCGCACAGCGGCTTACAAGCGGTTCAGAATTGTTTTGGTGCAAGGATTTTGTGCATTTTTGCAAAAAATCCTTGTACCATGAATAAATATTTTGCTACCAAAATATTTATTTCAGCAGACTTTATCAATGCGAACTGTGTAAAATCTTTGATTTTACACGAAA
>JAXEIW010000106.1:0-19642 GCA_034101885.1 Clostridia bacterium
GGGGAACACCTTATGTGCCTTTTGGTACTTTTGGGCAAACAAAAGTACAACGGTTTCAACATCGGAAATTACAGATAACAAAAATTAGCAAACATATACTTGTTATCCTAAATAATAAAACATATAAACAATAATTTATACATGAATAGTGACAAAAAGTCTTGATTTTTCGGGACTTTTTTTCATTTCTCTATTGACATTTTCTTTGCATTGCGGTAAAACCCAAGTTTGCCTGAAAAAGGCAATCTTGGATTTTACCATGATTTTATTGATTTGTCAATAGCTTTTTTGAAAATACTTTTTTAAATTGCATAATTTTTGTTAAGTTTTGTTTAAATCTAATATTTAAAGTAATGCTCACTGAATAAATGCGATTTTCTATCGCATTTAGAAAAATTATGACTATTGTCAAAATTTTTCATGTAAAGTCGAAGATTTTACACAGTTCGCATTGATAAAGTCTGCTGAAATAAATATTTTGGGAGCAAAATATTTATTTATGGTGCAAGAATTTTTTTTGGGTTATGCGAAAAATCCTTGCACCATAATAATCAAAAAATGTTTATATGTCGCATAGCGACATCATTTTTTGATTATTCAGCAGCCATTAAAGTAAATTCATGATGAAAATTTAAAAGAGAATTTGCTTTTAAAAAATTTGTCATAAGATTAATTTTTCATTACACCGGTAACAGAGTGGAGTTAAGCCATATATAATGTACCTTCCCGGACTTTATTGACGAATTTCTCCGATAAATAATACTATGATCTTTTATCGCCCGGTTATAAAATTACATTGCTCCTGTGTCAATTTTATATCTGTGCCTCTCATGGAATCATGGAGCTGATTCAAATTTTTACAGCCGATAATCGGAATTGTCTGAAAGTTATTGTTATTAACCAAAGATGCAATTGTCAAAGCACCGACAGTTTCACCTATTTCATCACTGATCTTTTTTAAATTACCGTATATTTCCAAATTAATATCACTTAAATACCTTTTTCTTGCCTTGTCGCTTAAGTTTTCAATTCCGCCCGCATCAAGCTTTGAAAAGAACCCTTTAGCCTGTGACGCAAATGCAAAAACGCTTAAATCATGATTTTTAAAATACTCGTATTCTTTATCATTCATAAGAACCAAAGTGGGATCGTTGTTTTCAACAACAGCCCTTGCAATACTATATTGTATCTGACTTGAAATAATTTTAATCTTATTATTTTCTTTTGCATATTCATTTGCCTCATTTATACGTTGACAGGTCCAGTTTGACAATCCGATATATCTTGTCTTGCCCTTTTTCACAAGCTCATCCAAAATATCAACTATAGGCTCTGTCGGAAGACCTTCATCATCTCTGTGAAGCCAATAAATATCTATGCAGTCAATACCAAGGTTTTTGAGGCTCAAATCTATGTCATGCTCTATTTCTTCCTTTGACAGTCTTGATATATTCATAGTGTTGACTCTTGGATGCCCGCCTTTGGTTGAAATAAAAATCTTATTTCTGTTTTTCTTTTCTTTCATCCATTTTCCGATCAGTTTTTCGCTTATATTATCATCTTCTCCGCCGTAAACCGAGGCGGTATCAATAATAGTTCCTCCAAGTTCACAAAACTCATCAAGCAGACTTACGGCAGTGCTTTCCGCAAGGTAGGTTCCGTAAACATCTGTTCCAAGTGCAATTTTGCTTACTGTATCCTTTGTTCCTTTTAATACTTCATATCTCATAATTATGTCCGGAGCTCCCTTTCGTTAAAATCTAATATCCTCTGACTCCTTCAAGCGATTCGTCATTGTCTATCCAATCTTGCACCGAAATCACTCTGTAATCACTTTCAGTATCTCTTATCACAACATCTTTTATGCCTGAATTAATAACCATTCTTTTGCACATTGAACAGCAGCAGCTGTTTGCCACAAGCTCTCCGGTATCTGCCTCAAGACCGACAAGATACAATGTTGCGCCTATCATATCTCTTCGTGAAGCCGAAATTATTGCATTTGCCTCTGCATGAACACTGCGGCACATTTCATATCTTTCGCCTCTCGGAATATTAAGCTTCGTTCTTATACACATACCAATATCATTGCAATTTTTTCTTCCTCTCGGGGCACCGACATACCCCGTTGAAATTATTTCATCGTTATGTACTATTATGGCTCCGTAATTTCTCCTTAAGCAGGTTCCTCTTTCCGCAACTGTCTGCGCAATATCAAGATAATAATTTTGTTTGTCTCTTCTATCCATGGAAAATTCTCCTTTCGATTACTTTGCTTTTACCGATATTTTTTTATAATATTCCAACGATTTAAAACTTTTTTCGGTATGCAGTAAAATATATTTTTCGGCAATATCCGAAACGGATTTCATAACCTGTTCAGATGCTGTAAAGGACAGCATTTTTTTCTCCTCCGAAGTAAGAATATAACGCAATGCGTGGTATATGCCGGCATTAATCGCAAAATCCTCCGCACTTGCGCAGTCACTGCATACAATACCGCCGTTTTTCGGAGAAAATGCCGTTATATTATCATTTGACAAACACCTTGTACATCTGTATAAATTAGGCATATATCCGGCATATGCGGCGGCTCTCAGCTCGAATACGGCTTTTATCTTTTCTTTGTCAATGTCTTTATATGCCAATGCGTAAAAGCAATTTAAAAGCAAATTCAGCATATTTTCATCTGCCGAATTTAAATTAATAAGAGTATAGCTCAAATCCGCAAAATATGAACAAAGCGCAAGCTTTTCTATATCTTCCTGAATAGTAAAAAAACATTCAATCGGCTCGCAGGATCTTACCGTGAACATATCTCTTCCGGAATTTGAAAGCATAAAATCCGCATATGTCAAAAATTGAGCCGGCGCGCCGTTTCTGTTTTTCGGACTTTTTGCGCCGTACAACACCGCACGGATTATTCCCTGTTCTTTTGTAAAAATATTTAATATGCGATTTCCCTCTCCGTAATCGGACTGTTTTATTATAACGCCCCTTATTTTTACCAAAGACATATCTTTATATATTAATCCTCCGTTCCGCTGTTTCAAAGCAGTATAAATTGTGATTTTTAATTTTCAAAACCGAAATTTTTTATCAATGCGTTATTATTTCTCCAATCGGTTCTTACCTTTACCCAAAGCTCAAGATAAACCTTTTTTTCAAGCATTTTTTCAATATCTTCCCTTGCCATCGTACCGATTTTTTTCAGCATTTCTCCGTTTTTGCCTATAATAATCCCTTTATGAGAATTTTTTTCACAATAAATACTTGCGCTGATAGATGTTACATTTGCCTTTTCCTGCATTTTTTCGATTTCTATGGCAACACCGTGAGGGACTTCCTTGTCAAGCAGCCAAAGCAGCTTTTCTCTTATTATTTCTGCCGCTATCTGTTTTTCGGGCTGATCCGTTACCATATCATCATAAAAATACTTGGGACCTTCCTTTATAAACTGCCTGATATTATTTAAAAGTATTTCTATTCCGTCACCGGTTTTTGCACTTATAGGCACAATTGCTTCAAAATCACATATTCCGGAATAATCCGCAATAACAGGAAGCAGCTTGTCCTTTCTCATGGTATCTATCTTGTTTAATACCAGTATGCACGGTATTTTCGACTTTGCTATATCCTTTCCTATTTTGTATTCCATTTCGTTTATGCCTGTGGAAGCGTCCACAACAAATATAATAACGTCCATTTCATTCATGGACTCGTTTGCCGTTTTTACCATTAATTCTCCAAGCTTTGTGTGTGGGGTATGAATCCCGGGTGTATCGGTAAAAACAATCTGTTCGTCATCTGTATTATATATTGCGAGAATTTTGTTTCTTGTGGTTTGCGGTTTGTTTGATATAATAGCTACCTTCTGCCCCGCAATCTTGTTAAGCAGTGTAGATTTACCTACATTTGCCATACCGACAATCGAGCAAAATCCCGATTTAAATTCTTTTTTATTATCCATAATTATTCCTCTCTAAATTTCTCAATAAGCAAAAATTCAACAATCAAATTTAATTTGTTCTGTAATTTTGTTTGCCGCCGAACACAACAAATAATATATCAGCGATTCCTAAAATAAGACTCGGTATCAGAACTTTAGGTGTTGTAAAAATATATGTAAGCACCTCTGACAGTCTGTCCAAATCAAAAAACAGAAAAAATCCTACAACAACAGCGCATACCGCTGCAAAAAGAACTGCTCCGGCAGCTGCATCCTTTGCCGCTTCGGCGGTTTTTTTATATTCATTTGTTGCGGTATCCACAGCGTTTTCCAAAGCCGTATTAACAAGCTCGGCGCAGAAAACCAGAGCAATCGTTAAAATCAAAACTGCCCATTCGATTTTTGATATACCGTAAAAATGCGCAAACAATATAATCAGATTTCCTATCATAAAATGGAATCTGAGATTTATCTCTGTTCTGAATGGTTTCAATATTCCGAAAAAAGCGGTTTTCAGACTTTTTATAAAGCTTTTGTTTTTAAACACTGTTATATAACCTCAGTTTCTTGTTATTCCCATTTCTTTCAGTATTTCTTCCTGCCTTTTAAACATTTTCTGTTCCATGTCGGTATTATTCTCGTGGTCATAACCCAAAAGGTGCAGCATTGAATGAACTGTCAGAAAGGCAATTTCTCTCATAAATGAATGTCCGTATTCCACCGACTGTTCAAGAGCACGTTGGGCGCAGATTACTATATCTCCCAGCACCATAAGCTCATCGTCAAAATCAAATTCATAATCGGTTATGTTTCCCTTATCGTCAAAATCCAACATGGGAAAAGACAAAACATCGGTAACCGAATCTTTGTTTCTGTGCAACTTGTTCAGTGATTTTATTTTATCGGCGTCTACTATTGTAACGCTTACTTCGGCATCAAAATCACATTTCTCTGATTCAAGAACCTTATTTATACACCTTTTAATAAGATTCTCTGTTTCCTTTGTTATTTCTGTTTCGTCCTGCTCGTTCTCTATATATATTTCTGTCATCTTTTTTCCCCTGTTCTTTTTCGTATTTTTCATAAGCCTTGATTATTTTCTGTACCAACGGGTGACGTACAACATCCTTTTCGGTAAATTCGCAGAACTCTATGCCTTCAATATCCTTTAAGATTTTCTTTGCCTCTTTAAGTCCGGATTTTTTTCCGTCCGGCAAATCTATCTGCGTAATATCTCCGGTAATAACCGCCTTTGAGCCGAATCCTATTCGGGTTAGGAACATTTTCATCTGTTCGGGTGTTGTATTCTGCGCTTCGTCAAGAATGATAAAGGCATTGTCAAGAGTTCTTCCTCGCATATAAGCAAGCGGTGCAACTTCTATAACACCTCTTTCCTGTTGTCTTAAAAAGGTTTCGGCGCCCATCATTTCATACATACCGTCATACAGCGGTCTTAAATAGGGATCTACCTTATTTTGCAAATCACCGGGTAAAAATCCCAACTTTTCTCCCGCTTCTACTGCCGGTCTTGTGAGTATTATTCTTGTAACCTCTTTATTTCTCAATGAGGTTACTGCTCTTGCAACGGCAAGATACGTTTTACCTGTTCCGGCAGGTCCTATACCAAATACAATGGTATTTTCTTTAATTGCCTCCACATATTTTTTCTGTCCGAGTGTTTTTGTCTTTATCGGCGTGCCTTTTTGGCTTATAGCAACGCAGTCGTCACCCAGCATTTTTATATCAAATCCACCGTTTTCCTGAACCATTGTGACGGAATAGAGAATTTTTTGTTCATCTATTTTTTCACCATTTTGAAGCAGCTTAATAAGTATATCAGCCACATCTGCGCATTTTTCAACATTTTCCTGTTCCCCGGCAATCTTGAGTACATTATCTCTTCCCGTAATCGTTACCGATAATGCCTTTTCAAGTAATTTCACATTAGAATCAAAATCTCCGAAAAATTCTGCAATATCGATTGATTCCGGCAGCTCAATTTGTCTTTGGTCCAATTCATTCCATCCCTTTCAATCGTCAATCATTTAATTTGCTTTTCATTGTTTTTGTCAGACTCTGTTTTTTGTATCGGTATTTCTTCTCCGATTTTTTCAATAAACTCCATAGTTACGGTTACCTTTACCGTTTCATCATCTATAGGTTCGTCTGTAACTTTCTTATCAATCAGCCTTGCTCCGCATATAAGCTCCTTTGCTATCTTCTCCTCCAGCTCATTTCGCCCTTTTTCAACCGCCCAATTATACGGAACGGATATTTTTTTCGTTTCGACCTCTTTATAAGTTTTTTCGTATACTCCTATTCCGATATAATTGTCATCTCCGAATTTCATTTCGGAAAGCTTTTCGCCGACAATATAGTTCGGATACTCAATATTGTCATTAAAAAACAGATCAAAACATTTTGAAAAAAGCTTAAATGTTCTGAATTTTTTTTCTCTGCCTGTCGGTATATTTATATTCTCATACAGTTTATATTCTCCGCTCTTTTCATGCCATGTATATGCATAGACATCGCCTATTGCATGAATTGTTTTGTAATCGCCGTTGCTCATATCCACAGTTCCGGCAATCAGAATATCACCCTTTTCAACCGTATCGTTTTTCTTGACTCTTGATCTTCCGTTCTTTTCAACCACGCTCATAATCAAGCCGTCGCGGCAGGCAGCAATATCACATGGAACGGATTTATCAACAACCTTAGGCGGCAAAATTCCTTCTTTATACTCCACAACCGCCTTCGTCCCTTTTATATATACCCAAGTCCATACAATATTATCGGTATTGTTAAGTATAATGCTTTTTATACTCTCTCCCTCCATAAGCGAAGGCTTATATGCCCCGATGCAAACGCCTGTTTTCTTAACTGCCTCCGCAACCGAACGGGACAGCTCTTCATTATTTCCCTGTATTTCCACCGACCAAATAAACTGCGATGAAACAAACATGACAATCGCAGCTGTCAGCAGCCCCGCAATCAGAAAACTTCTCTTTTTGGATTTCTTTATCAAAAAAGGTAATCCGCACTTTTTTATAATGCGTATATGGGCTCCGGTCTTAAAACGTACCGGTCTGACCCTGTAAAAATCAGAAATACATATACACGCAGTAACGCCGTTTTCGTTTTTTTTTCCTATTCTAAACAATTTGATACCGCGTTTTGCGCATATGTATAAAAACCGCTCAATGTAAAAGCCTGTTACTCTGATTATAACATATCCTTTCACGAAATGAAAGATTTTATTTAAAAACATATAAAAAACCTCTTATTTTTCTATTTTTTTTATATTATGCTTTTAATCTTTTGTTTATTTTGTTATACATTTTTATTTTACATTCTGCTGCTTTTCGTCGGTATTTTTAAACTTTTTATTCTTGGAGCAGAACTCTATTCCGATAATTCTGCCGCCGATAAAAATTGTTTCGGCTTCCATTTTATTTATACAAAGCTCTGTTCCTGTTATAACAATCTGCCTGTTATTTGCGGCAACTCTTATAATATCCTCCGAATACTCCAAAAGACCTTTATAATTTTCTATCTGCAAGTCCCTGTTGCCTACAAGCACAATTCTGGGCAAATCCATAACCACATCCTTGGGAAGCTCTGTCATGTCGGCAAATTTTTCTCCTATTTTACTCATTGCGGCGGTTACCTTTCCTTTCTGAAAAAAACTATCTCCTTTATTTGAATTTATGCAATAATACGCCGATAAATTCATATATTTAATTAAAAGAAAACCCAAAATTACGGTCAAGATACATTGTACATGACATAAATTTGGATTTGTATACGATTGCTTCGTATTAAATGATGAAATGGGGGAGCTGCATTGAAAAAAACAATAACATATATTTTTTTACTTTCCGTTACGGTACTTTTACTTTTAAATCCCGACAAATCGGTATATTATGCAAAAAAAGGAATAGATATTTGCTGTGATATTATTATTCCGTCTCTTTTTCCTTTTTTTGTATGTTCGGGACTGCTGATATATTCCGGCTTCTGCGAAGTTCTTGCAAAGCTTTTCCGCCCGGTAATGAAACCGTTATTTAATATTAATCCTGCCGGTGCCGCCGCCTTTATTCTCGGCATTGTAAGCGGTTATCCGCTGGGCGCTGTTACCGCCTGCCAGCTTTATAACTCTCTCTATCTTTCAAAATCGGAGGCGGAACGGCTGTTGGCTTTCTGCAACAATTCCGGCCCTCTTTTTATCCTGGGAGCGGTGGGAGTGTCATTATATCACAGTCCCAAAATAGGAATTATTCTGTATACAGCTCATATTTTGGGGGCTGTAACCGTAGGTATTCTTTTCAGATTTTACAAGCCCTCCTCCTTTTGCGCGCCTCATGCAGAGGTGTCAACAAATTCAAAAAGCCTGTCCTGCATCTTTTCCGAGGTGCTTTCAAATTCTATACAAAGCATATTGACAGTATGCGGAGCGGTGATTTTTTGCAGTGTTATTTCAAGTCTTATTGTTGATTTGATTAATATAAATCCTGCCGCAAAGGCAATACTTTCGGGAATAATGGAATTTGCGTCGGGACTTAACAGAATATCCGCTCTTGACGCATCTTTGTTTGGCAAGCTTGTCATATCCGCATGGATATGCGCATTTGCCGGCGTAAGCGTACATTTACAGGTGATGGGAGTTACCGCAAAATCCGGTTTAAGCCTTAAGCCGTATATAATCGGCAAAATAATGCATGGCTTTTTTGCCTGTGTATATACCTATATTGCATTAAAATTAATACATGTTACTCAAACAACCTCTGCATATTACCAAAGCACACAAAAATTAAGCGCAGGATTTTGCATAGGTTCGCTGTATGTATTGATAACAGTTCTTTTCCTTTTTGCAATGGGTATTCCGTACTTTTTTAAAAGGTGTAAAGACAAAACAAAAATATATGAATAAATATATAAAAATCTCTTATAATAATTCATAGAAATTTTTTTACGGGGTTTTTGTATGGAACAGATATTTGTATTTTTTCTCGGTGCCGCCGGGTATGGTCTTATGGAAATAATCTGGAGGGGGTATACACACTGGACCATGCTTATTTGCGGAGGAGTGTGTTTTTTTCTTATTTATAATATTTTTGATATATTGGGCGATACTTCCACAGTTTTTAAAGCTGTTGCCGGAAGCCTTACCATAACCTTTGTTGAGCTTTTTGCGGGATTGATAATAAACGTGAAACTCGGTCTGAACGTATGGGATTATTCAGGTATGCCCTATAATATATTAGGTCAGGTTTGTCTTCCTTACAGCTTTTTATGGCTTGCCGTATGTATACCTCTTGTATATTTGTGCAAATGGCTTAAAAACGCTTTCTCGGCAGATAGTACCTCAAAAGCATAATATGAGGAGCAGAAAAAATAAATTAATACAAACCGCCGTGGAATAGGTTGACGTACGGCGGTTAAATTCAAAATTAAATATATTATATTTTTGTATAGCGATTCAAAAGACTGACTAATTCATGATTAGCCGGTCTTTCTTTATAACTTGTTTTCTTTTCGTATGGGTATTTTTATTAAAATATCATAATACCTAAAAATCCGCCCCGTTTTTTCGGAGCGGATTTTAAATATTACAGACTGTCTATATAATGACTGCTGAACAATTATGAAACGCAGCCGCATAGCGGCTTACAAGCGTTTCAGAATTGTTTGGGTGCAAGGGTTTTGTGTGTTTTCGCAAAAAACCTTGCACCTGAAATAAATATTTTGCTTCCAAAATATTTATTTCAGCAGACTTTATCAATGCGAACTGTGTAAAATCTTCGATTTTACATGAAAAATTTTGACAATAGTCATAATTTTTCTAAATGCGATTGAAAATCGCATTTATTCAGTGAGCATTATATAGTCCTCCAAATCACTTTTAATAACCGTTACTCTCGGCCCGTATATAACCTGAACACCGGAACCGCTTTTTATAACTCCCGATGCACCGGTTTGCTTTAACAATGCGTCATTTACCTTGCCGCTGTCCTTTACGGTAACTCTTAAACGTGTTGCGCAGCAGTCTACATTTACAAGATTATCCTTGCCGCCAAGTCCGTCAAGAATCATTGCCGATTTATTCTCTTTTGCGGCGTTTACGTCCTTTCTTGTATAAAGTTTTGTTTCCGACTCGTCATCTTCACGTCCCGGAGTAATGAAGTTGTATTTCATAATCAGGAATCTGAAAAGGAAATAATATACTATAAAATAGATAATACCTACCCATATAACATTAATCCAGTGAGTTTTTGCGTTTCCCTGCAAAATTCCGAACAGGAACAGGTCGATAACACCGCCTGAAAAAGTCATTCCTACTCCTACGTTGAATATATGCATAAACATATAGGCAAGACCGGCGAAAATACAATGAATTACATATAAAAGAGGCGCAACGAAAAGGAAGGTAAATTCCAAAGGTTCCGTTATACCTGTTATTATAGAAGTAAGTGCCGCCGACAGCAGCAAGCCTCCTGCCACTTTTTTCTTTGAAGGCTTTGCAACGCTGTACATGGCAAGTGCCGCACCGGGCAGACCGAATATCATAAGAGGGAATTTACCGCTCATAAATCTTGTCGCCTCAACGGAAAATTCATTCGTGTTGGGGGAGGCAAGCTGTGCAAAGAATATATTCTGCGCTCCTGCAACGGTTTGTCCGTCCACTGCCATTGTTCCTCCCAGTCCCGTCTGCCAAAATGGCATATAGAACACATGGTGAAGTCCGAACGGTATCAAGGCTCGTTCGATTGTACCGTAAATAAATGTTCCGAAATATCCAGATCCCAAAACAAGATTTCCGAGAGAATAAATACCCTTTTGGATAAACGGCCATATAAAATACATCAGAATACCCACAAGGATATATACAAATGTGGATATGATGGGAACAAATCTTACACCGCCGAAGAAGGATATAACGGTTGGCAGCTGAATTTTGTAAAACCTGTTATGCAGAGCCGCAACGCCCAGTCCGACAATAATACCTCCGAACACACCCATTTCCAAAGACTGTA
Organism: Clostridia bacterium; assembly: GCA_034101885.1. Classification (GTDB taxonomy): domain Bacteria; phylum Bacillota; class Clostridia; order UBA1381; family UBA1381; genus RGIG1988. The sequence goes on from JAXEIW010000106.1 coordinate 10,987, forward strand.
TTCCGACAACGTTTGCAATTGTTCCTTCAAGCATTGCTCCCTCTTCAAGCTGACCGTTAATGGCAAGCAGCGAGGAAATTGTCTGATGCATGATAAAAAATGCAATGGCAGCAGATAAAACGGCAGTTCCATGCTCTTTTTCCGCCATACCGAGGGCAACTCCCATTGCGAATATTATCGGCAGATTTGCAAAAACTATATTTCCCGTTTCTGCAAGAATCCTCATAACCGAATTTAAAAATGTACCGGGTCCTAAAATACTTCCGAGCTTATATGCCTCTATGGTTGTGGTATTGGTAAGAGAGGAGCCTATTCCAAGCAGCAGACCGGCAATAGGCAAAAGCGCTATAGGAAGCATAAAGGAACGACCGACTCTTTGAAGCACACTGAAAACGGCGCTTTCTTTTTTTTCACTCATAATTAATTCTGTCCTTTCTGCGTAAATACATTATTATATCCGTAACTATTATAGGCAGAAAAAAACATAAAAATACATAAATTTTAAATTAAAAAAAATATAACCGATTCCGTTTGGTTTCGGAATCGGTTATAACCTATGCTCAGGTTGCAATCTGTCGCAAGCTCCGCTCCTTGCAAGCAAAGCAGGAGCGTTGCTCCGATTTAAAAAATTATTTGATTTTAAGAGTTTCTCCGGCTTTAACACAATAAATATTAATTTCACCCCAATATCCGAGAGAAAACCAAACATCTATTGCGGTAGGATTATGTACCATAGATTGATCGGTTGCAAACTGTAAAGCTTCAAATGCTTTTGTATAGTCATAAATTTCAATGTTTGTTGCATACCATATATCATCATGACCGCCCATTTTTTCGGAAAATTTTTCGATAATTTCCCAATTGTTATTTTCTTCGTTTCGATCAAATTCAAAGCTGTGTCCCCACAGATAAAACATTTGAGGGACTCTCGGTGTCATTTCCAAAAACTTATCACACAGAAGGTCAAGTTTTTTGTTTGAATGATGACAGGTAGTCTCTAATCGCAGCCAATCCTTCGGCATACCAAAGCCTTCGCTTGAAATTACCGTTCTTGAATAAGCAATACCGCAGACTTTTAAGCAATCAACAAGCTTATCATTAAAAGAACCAAAGGGATATGCCATACCTCTTACAATTCTTCCCGTTGTTTTTTCAATATTTTCTCTGTCACGGATAATTTCATTTGCCATGAGATTATTGTGAAGAATATCGTCATATCCGTGATCAAGTCCGTGAACAGCAATTTCATGCGGAGAATTTTCAAATAGTTCGCTTATTTCTTCGGCACTCATTCTGCCGTCACTTTTCTCTTTTTCGGAATTGTCACCAAAGCAGCCGCTGTTTACGTTAAATGTACCCTTTATTCCATATTTGTCAATAATTTTGATAAGTTTCTTGTCCTGTCTTACTCCGTCATCGTAACTTAAAGTAAGAGCCTTTGCCTTTCCGTTCGGAAATCTCATTGTTAAAATCATGTTTATCCTCCGTTCTGCCGTTTTGCGGCGTTTAAATAATTATGCGAAAAAGAAGCGCAGGGTGTTGCATTGCAATAATTGTGCTGCATTGCCTCTTTTTACTATTGCTATTCTATCACATTGATATATTAAATTCAAGCGATTTTTATAAATAATATAAAATAAATAATTTATCTTAAAATATGCTAATTGATAAATTAAATATCGCTTAATATTTGTGGACATTTTATATTGCAATTTATAAATTATAAAAAATTTACAAAAAACACTTGCATTTTTTGCAATTATGTGATAGAATATTTTTGTATTTTGTATTAAACTAATTGGAGGTGTGAATTATGCCAAACATTAAATCTGCAAAGAAACGTGTTAAGGTTATCGAAAAGAAAACTTTGATAAACCAAATGCATAAGACAGCTTTAAAGACAGCTGTTAAGAAGTTTGAGGCAGCATGCGAAGCAAACGACAAGGAAAATATAAATCCTTTATTTAATGATGCTGTTAAAAAGCTTGATCAGGCTGTAAGCCAGGGAATTCTTCATAAGAACACAGCAGCAAGAAAAAAATCTCAGCTTGCACTTAAGCTTGCTAAGGCAAATGCGTAATTAAAATTGAACGGCTGTAACTTTTGGTTACGGTACATCTAAAGGCGTTTGTGTATGTTTATACGCAAACGCCTTTGAATTTTTTATTATTCGTAAAATGTATTCCCGAATCATTTGAACAGACTTGTCTTAAGCTCTTTATTCTGTATCGTTTTGTTTTGTATCGGTATTTTCGGTTCTTTCCGAAATGCAATACCTTGGACGGTGTTTAACCTCAAGGAATATTTTCCCTATATATTCTCCTATTATTCCGAGGCTCAGCAGTTGAACTCCCGAAAAGAAGCATACTATACAGGTTGTTGAAGCCCAGCCGGGAAATGTTTTTCCCAAAATACTTTCAACAATTGCCCACATAATGCCGATAAGAGAAAGAAAAGAAACAAAAAAACCGAAAAAAGTTATAAACCTTATGGGTTTAACCGAAAGTCCGGTAATCCCTTCCACAGCAAGAGAAAGCATTTTACTCATGGGATAATGAGATTTGCCGGAGATTCTTTCGGTACGTTTATAATATACACTTGTACTCTTAAATCCTACCATTGGTATAATTCCTCGCAAGAATATCTCAGCTTCCCTGTACTTGCTCAATTCTTCCAAAGCACGGCTGCCTATTAACCGATAGTCGGCATGATTGTAAACAATTTCGCCGCCGAGACTTCTGAGAAGCTTGTAAAAGGTTTGTGCGGTAAAGCGTTTGAAAAAGCTGTCGGAGGAGCGTTCGGATCTGACGCCGTAAACTACTTCACAGCCGTCAAGATATGCATCAACCATATCCTCCATAACTGTTATATCGTCCTGACCGTCACAGTCTATGCTGATTGTAATATCGCATTTATCCTTTGAGTCGAGCAATCCGGCAAGCAGCGCCTTTTGATGCCCTTTATTGCGGCTTAAAGAAATACCCAAAAAGTGTTTGTCCGAATTTGACAGTCTGCATATAATGTCCCATGTTTTGTCTTTTGAACCGTCATTGACAAACAGTATTTTGCTGTTCTCGTTTATTTTATTTTTTTCGATTAATAATTCAAGTTCTGCCTTGAACATAGGTGCTGTTAAAGGCAGAACTTCTTCTTCGTTATAACATGGAATAACAATATACAATATTGGAAGTTTATTCACGTTTAAAATTCATCTCCGTATTAATTTGTCATTCGTCTAATAATCGTTTATTATTAATTAAACAATTGTATTTTTCCCTACCGCAACAGGATAACTTTCCTGACCGATAAGCTTTTTGCCGTCCGAAATAACGGTTTCTTTATCCAAAACAATATAGTCAAGACTGACTTTTTCTCCTATTACGGAATCCTGCATTATAATACAGTTTTTTACAACCGCACCTTTTTTTACAATTACGCCTCTTGACAGAATTGAATTTCTAACAGTTCCCTCAATAATACAGCCGTTTGAAATGAAGCTGTTCTCCACAATGGAGTTTTCTTTGTATGAGGCGGGGGGCATATCCTTATTTTTTGTATAAATTGGATTTTCCGGGTTGAACAGCTCTGTTCTTGTATCTTCATCAAGGAAAATCATATTGTTATTAAAATAGGCTTTCAGCGAATCTATTTTTCCGTAGTAGCCTTTAAATTCGTAGCCTGTTATAATCAGACCGTGAAGCTTTTTTGAAATAGCATCCTTAATAAAATCATGATCGCCCCGCGAGCTGCATTCATCTATTATACTTTCCAGAAGCGCCTTTTCCATTACATACAATTCAAGGCTTGCATTATGTGATTTTGGATATTGAGGCTTTGATTCAATATCTGTTATGCGGTTATCCTCATCCAGCTCGATTAAGGTATATCTTGAAAGCTCCTCGTCTTCGGCACCTTTCATATCTTTATATACAACTGTAATATCAGATTGGTTTTCGATATGTTTTTCTATTACATCATTGAAATTTATGTTGTATACTGTATTTCCGAGAGAAAGGATAACATAGGTCTGATTGCTTTTTCTGAGAAATGCCTTTGCATTGGCAAGCATATCAAGATCCCCTCTTCTTTTGCCGTAGTCAAATTCGGCAAGGTTTGGAGGGATTATGTTAAGTCCTTGATTTTTTCTGTCAAGGTCCCAAGGACTTCCTGATTTGATGTGATCCATAAGTGAGCTGTAGTTTGATTCTGTAACAACACCTATATTTGTAATTCCGGCATTTGCCATATTTGACAGCATAAAATCTATAATACGATAGCTTCCGGCAATAGGCAATGCTATTACGGCGCGCTTATCGGTAATTGGCGGTATCTTTTCATCGTTTGTAACGATAATTCCCATTGTATCTCTCATTTTAATTATTCTCCTTTCGCAGTGATTCGGATTCTACCATTGAACCTGTAGGAATAACGGTATTTTTTTCAATATTTGTACCGCCTTCAATCAAAACTATGTTGTCGGTACATAAATGTGAAGCAAAAGGATTATTGTCCTCTGTTACCGTGCCGATTTGTGTGCCGTCACCTATAACAGCATCCTCGCCTATAATAGCCTTTTTAATAATAACATTTTTGCCTATTTTTGCACCTGACATTATTACCGAATCCAAAATTCTTGAACCTTTTGCAATCGTTACGCCGGCTGAAATTACAGAATGATTTATCTCGCCGTTTATAACACAGCCTTCGGTAACCGTGCTGTTTACTATTTTCGCATTTTTACCTACAAAATGAGGAGCAAGAGGCATTACTCTCGAATATATATTCCATTTTCTGTCTGAAATCTCAAACTTCGGAGGGGTGTCTATAAGATCCATATTGGCTTCCCAAAGACTGCTGATTGTTCCGACGTCTTTCCAGTATTCATCAAATTTCCAGCTTACCATTTTTTCGTTGTTGGCAAGCATTGCCGGTATAATATTTTTGCCGAAATCATTTGAGGACATAGGATCGTTTTCATCTGCGATAAGATATTTTTTTAATATCTGATAGTCAAAGATATATATACCCATTGATGCAAGATTACTTTTCGGATTTTTCGGTTTTTCTTCAAATTCTGTGATTACACCGTTTTCATCTACATTCATTATACCGAATCTGCTTGCTTCCTCCCATGGAACGGGCATAACGGCAATTGTAATTGCAGCACCTGATTTTTTGTGTGCCTCAAGCATTTTTCCGTAGTGCATTTTATAAATATGATCCCCGGACAAAATCAAAACATTTTTAGGATTGAATTTTTCAAGGAAACCGAGATTTTGATAAATTGCATTTGCGGTACCCTTATACCATTGTTCGGCCTTTGCGCTTTGATAGGGCGGAAGAACATATACACCGCCGTGATTTCTGTCAAGATCCCAAGGATTACCGTTGCCTATATATGTATTTAACACAAGAGGCTGGTATTGAGTGAGAACACCTACTGTATCTAAACCTGAATGAGCACAGTTGGAAAGGGGAAAATCAATAATTTTGTATTTTCCTCCGAATTCAACGGCCGGTTTTGCTACATTTTTTGTTAATGCTCCGAGTCGGCTGCCTTGACCGCCGGCAAGAATCATAGCAACACATTCTTTTAATATCATTTTTTTGTCTCCTCCGTTTTTTTTGTTTTTTGTCTTTGCTGCTTTTTTCTTTTGATATATACGGTAGATAAGCCGCTTATATCGAACTGAATTGTATAATTAAAGCTGTCAAATTTTTCTTTTTTCGCTTTGGCATTTTTTTTGCGTGAGCTGCCCGAACCGCCGAATTTCACATCGGAGCTTCTGAAAACAATCTCATATTCACCGGTTTGCGGAACTCCGATTTTATAGCCTTTCCTGTTAACGGGAGTAAAATTGGAAACAACAATTGTGTAATCTCCTCTCGCTTGTCCCTTTCGCATAAAGGAAAGGACAGAATTTTCGCTGTCATGATCGTTTATCCATTCAAAGCCGTCCCAGCTGTTATCAATCTGCCAAAATGCTTTATTTGCGGTATAGAAATGATTCAGCTGTTTTACATATTCTTTTAATTTGGCGTGTTTGTCAATTTCCAGAACATTCCACTCCAACTGCTCTGCAAAGCGCCACTCGAGAAATTGCCCGAATTCTCCGCCCATGAAAAGCAGTTTTTTGCCGGGCAATGCCATATAGTACCCCAGCAGAGTTTTGTAGGATTCGAATTTTTCATCATAATTTCCGTACATTTTGTCTATAAGAGAATGTTTTCCGTGAACAACCTCATCATGGGACAGAGGAAGAATGAAATTTTCGGAAAACGCATAAAACATCAAAAATGTCAAAAGGTTATGATTGGGTTTTCTGAATAACGGATCCATTGACATATAGCGCAGAGTATCGTTCATCCAGCCCATATTCCATTTATAATTAAAACCGAGACCTCCCTGATCGGTGGGAACGGTTACCTTCGGCCAAGCGGTGGACTCCTCCGCTATCATAAGAATGTTTGGAAAATTGGCAAACATTATTTTGTTTAATGTCTGCAAAAAGCTTATAGCTTCAAGATTTTGATTTCCTCCGTATATGTTGGGAAGCCATTCTCCGGCATTTCTGCTGTAATCCCGGTACAGCATAGAGGATACTGCGTCAACTCTCAGTCCGTCAAAGTGAAATTCCTTTACCCAATAGTAGGCGGACGAAAGGAGAAAGGATACAACCTCTCCTTTGGAATAGTCGAAAACCATTGTGCCCCAGTCTTTATGCTCACCCAGTCTTGCATCGGCATATTCATAGGTGGGAGTTCCGTCAAAACGGTAAAGACCAAAGCCGTCTCTCGGAAAATGCGCACCTACCCAGTCCATAATCACATGAATACCCGCTTTGTGAAACTTATTTACTGCATATTTTAAATCCTCAACAGTGCCGTAACGGCTTGTGGGGGAGAAAAATCCCGTTACCTGATACCCCCATGAGCCGTCAAAGGGATATTCGCAGACAGGCATAAACTCAACATGAGTATATCCCATGTCAATAAGATAATCACACAGCTGATCGGCTAATTCACGATAGGTTAAGAAGCTTCCGTCCTCATGGCGACGCCAGCTTCCGGCGTGTAACTCATATATAACCATGGGCTTATCGTAAGGCGGCGTTTTTTTTCGTTTTTCAAGCCATTTTGAATCCTCCCAGACAAAGCCGGATGTATCGCAGACTACAGATGCAGACGATGGTCTGACCTCCGAATAAAAGGCAAAGGGATCTGCCTTCAAAACTATATTACCTTTTTGATCTTCAATGGCATATTTATAAAAATCTTTTTCTTTTATACAATCCAGAACGGTTGCCCAAACTCCGGTTGAACCAAGCTTGTACAACGGATGGGATTTATTGTTCCAGCCGTTAAAATCGCCGGTTATATATACCGCTTTGGCATTGGGTGCCCACACGGCAAATCTCCATCCTTTATCTATTTTATGAGCCCCCAGAAATTCATATGACTGAAAGTTCGTTCCTTCGTTAAATAAGTATAGCTGATATTCGCTTATGCCTATATCATTTGATATTTGTGTAAGGGACATTTGGTGAATCCTCTCTTTCTTCATACATAAACAGTCCCGCACATTTTTTCGGGTGTTAATTTAGTATTTCATAATATGTTTGTATATATATATTATATCACATTTTTTTTGTTTGTAAATACTATTTTATTTAGAAAAAAAAGGTGCTATATTTGTATATATTTTACAGTTTCTGTAAAAATTAAAAGAATAATGGCAAAATTAATAAAAAAAAATATAAAAATTAAAGTATAAAATGGCTCTTTTTTGTGTATTTTAATGTTTTTTCAATGACGAATGTGAAAAAATAAGCTGAAAATTTTTATAAAATATTTTTAACGGAAGATTAAACTTTTTTAACAACTTGTCAATAAGCCATGAAACTGTATTTGCATTAATATATTTTTTTTGAAATTTAATCAAAATACACAAAGATAAAAATAATTTATTATTTTTTTGTTAAATTTTAAAATTTATCTTGAAAACCTACAATTCATATGTTATTATAGAAATTGTAGAAAGAGGTGTTATTGATGAAAATTTCCACAAAAGGAAGATATGCGCTTCGTATGCTTCTTGACCTTGCCGAACATTCAAACGGCGGTTTTATTGCTCTGAAGGATATTGCAAAAAGACAAAACATATCAAAAAAATATTTGGAGCAAATTGTATCTGTTTTGAACAAAACAGATATTCTTCAAACAAACAGAGGATTTCAGGGTGGATACAAGCTTGCAAAATCTCCCGATAAATATACTGTCGGCATGATACTTAGGATTACGGAGGGCAGTCTTTCTCCCGTCCCTTGTGTTGAGCAGGATCCCATACAATGTGACCACAGCTCCTATTGTGCCACACTTCCCATATGGCAGGGGTTGAATAAGGTAATAAACGAATATCTTGACAGTATTACCCTGCAGGACGTTTTGGATAAGCAAAAAGAAAGATATACAAATGACTATACTATATAATATGATTTTAAATAAATGCTCACTGAATAAATGCGATTTTCAATCGCATTTAGAAAAATTATGACTGTTGTCAAAATTTTTCATGTAAAATCGAAGATTTTACACAGTTCGCATTGATAAAGTCTGCTGAAATAAATATTTTGGGAGCAAAATATTTATTCATGGT
>JAXEIW010000107.1:0-4336 GCA_034101885.1 Clostridia bacterium
TATTATAGCACTTTTAAGGGTGTCAGCTTTTATATTAGCTTTTGCCGGAATATTTTGGATTATAGGCACGGCAGGAGCGTCAGACATTGACAAAATAACAATATCTCAAACAATAAAACAGATTTTACAAGGCTTTTTATATTGTGGTGTTGCATGGGTATTAAATTTTATCAAGTTAGTTATTGAATAACGGAGAATATTATTATATAAATTACTTTACATTTTACGGAGGGTTTAAAGATGGAAAAATATATTGAAAAAATTAATAAATTTTTGAAGGTAACGACAAGAACTATAAACTTGCGTTTTAATGATGGTATGTTTATGGATTTAAAAAAGCATGTTAAAAATGGAAAACATTTTCTTGAAATTCATACATCAGGATATGATGGAACGCTTGAAATTAATGAGGCTTTATCATGGATAAAATGGACTTTATATGATTATTCAGCTAACGGATTTTTAGTTGACAAACAATAAAGGAGGTTTTAAGAATGTTTATTGATATTTTGAGAAGTGCAGAAAATTCTGCAAAGGTTATAAAAGAAGTTATCGCATATAAGACAGATGGAAACAACGTTAAAACGGTTAAAAAAGAGCTTTTAAGCCTTGCAGAAGTTTACAAGGATAATTCAATCAACGGACTTTTTGCAGATGCTACAGAGCCGGAAAACAACGGAATAATTATATATAAAGACTTTGATCCATGTATTGAAATAAGCACTATATACACAGAGCCAACATCAGAACAGATGCAGAAGGCTTTACAGAATTACAACGGCAAAATGGGAACATTTTCAGACTTTGAAAACACAATAAAAAATGCAGTTGCAGAAGGTCAATATATAAAAAATGATGTTTTGTACTTGTTAAAAGTGCATGGATGCAATGAAACTTTGCAAAAGGCTTTAGAAGTCAAAGAGGGAATAAAACAGAAGCAGATACAAGAAGAAGCGGAAAAATACGCAAAATTTGAGGCAGAACAACGCAAAAAAGAAGAAGAAGCAAGAGCAGAGGCAGAACGCAAAAAGTCGGAAAAAATCACTTTTCTTTGCGGATATGCAGACGGGAAAACACAAATACAAACAGAGCGGATCTATAAGATATTGTCTAAAATTCAAGGCTATAGAAACAGCCAAAACGGTGAAAAAATCGAGTATAAGAGCCGGAGAGATTTTATAATTGATACACTTGCAGAAGGCGGAAAAGCAGAACAAAAAGACGGTATAATTTCTTGTTATGGTAGTAAATGGGATAGGAAACAGAGCAAGCCTAAAACGGAATACAGACTATATACGGCAGAGGGAAGTTATTACACTATAACAAAAATTGAATATGATTTTGCGGTTTATATGATGGAAAAATCAGCATAAACAAATTATTTTACAGAGGAGATGTTTTAAGATGAAATTGAAGACGGAAGGTAATTATAACTTAACTGTTCAGATTTTGCAGCATCAATGTTTTATGACATACGGAGAAGCGGAACGGACGGCAAAAAAAATCTTTGATGAAGTCAAAAAACATCGCAGAGCTGGAAATCTCAATGTAAAAGTTGATGATTACTTAATAGAAGAAATTAAAAAAGCGGAGGTATTTTAATTATGGAAATCAGAGATAAGTGGATAAGCGGATGTAAGGTAAATATATTTCCTTGGATAGACGGAAAAAGAATTTACTGTAATATAGCATATTACAAGTCAGGAACATCAATTTTTAATCCTGCATGGGAAAAGACGGTATTTATTACAGACGATGAAAACGGAAGAAATTTAGTTTATAAATTTACTGCAACATTAGTTGATTATGTTTGCAGAATGAACATACCAAACGGAAAAGAAGTCACGATAACAGTTGACGATGTGCCGGGATTGTCGGCATAAAGGAAAGAGAGATGGAGGTTTAATTATGGAAATTAGATTGGATTGTGGAAATTGGTATATTAACGGATATGTTATAGAGGGAGACAAAGACATTGGATATTCTGTATATGCAGAAGAATCAGAAAGCGGAAATATGCCTTTGTTTGATAGTGAAAGTTTTGAAGAGTGCCTTACATGGTGTTATAACAGTTAAACGGAAAATTCACTATAAAAGTAAAATTCTAAAAGGAATAGGAGAAGCGGAAAATGGTACAGTATGCAGTTAAAAGAATTAATTTGGAAAAAATTATTAGTATTGATGATTATTGGAATCAGGTTAAAAACGCAACAGTTAAATATTGTAATGGAATGGAAGAATTAAAAGCTTATTGTGGTGGAAAATTGCATAGACAGAGGCACGGTTATGCCGGAATAAACGGAAATATTGAATACATAGCAGAGAGGGTTTAATTATGGAAATTATCATAAAAAACATGATAGAAAACTGGTGTGAAAAGGAAGTGTTAATATGAGTGATGCACATAGAATAATACCCGTAAAGGGACATTATGAAGCTTATGACGAAAGCGGAAATTTTGTTATAAGTGGAGATACATATAATGAGTGTTATAATGATTTGCTTGAAATGCTTGTAGAGGAGGCAAGAGCAGGTATCGAAATGGAAAATATCAGAGAGAAGGTGTCGGCTTGAGAAAAGGTTACATATATAATAGTAAAATGGTTAGAGAGGGCATAGTCGATAAGGTCAAACAATTAAAAGATGTTGAAGGAAAGAAATTTCCTGAAATAGCGAAAATTTGTGGAATGAAGAGTAGGCAGCATGCATACGAGGTTTATCGCAGAGCAAATTCGCACAAATATTAATGGAAAATTTTTTAAAAAGTATTGATTTTTGTGTAAGAATTGTGTATAATAAATATTGCAGAGGTGATACTGATGAAGCAAAGAGATTTAATTAAAAAGATTGAATCAATCGGTTTTAAATTTGAACGGCACGGCGGAAATCACGACATATATCGCAGGGGAAACGATATAGAAAAAGTGCCGAGACACAAGGAAATAAATGAGATGCTTGCCAAAGCAATATTAAGAAAGTGGGGTATGTGACAATGAAAAGAGTATATCCGGTTATTTTTACACAAACACAAGATGGATTTTTAATTGAGGTTCCTGACTTGGAAATTTTAACAGAGGGAACAGATATGGAAAATGCTATTGATATGGCACGAGATGCAATTTCTATTACATTAGTATCAATGGAAGAAAATAAAGATCTTATACCGTCACCATCAGCAATGGAAAATATTGATGTTTCAAAGGGAACATTCGCTAAAAATGGAAAAGGATTTGTTTCAATGGTGGATGTTGACACAAAGGAATACAGACGGAAAATTGATACAACACCTGTCAGAAGAAATGTATCTTTGCCGAGTTGGTTAAATGATGAAGTCAATGCTTCAGGAATAAATGTATCACGATTTCTACAAGATGCGTTGATGGAAAGATTAAATATTGAAAGAAGAATTTAGGAGGAATTTATTATGGGAATATTGGCAGTAATAGGTATTATAATTTTAGTCTATCAGTTAATTAAGGAAGCAAGTGAGCCTACACTTCCGGCTGATTACCACAATAATTGGCGATTAGAGGCGGAGGATTCACAGAAAGTCAGAGAAGGCAAAATGACACAAAAACAGTTTGAGAAGAATATGAACAATGGAAAATACAGATAAGGAGTGTGGAAAATATGGGATTATTGATTTTTATTGGAATTATGTGGGTAATTATTGACATTATTAAAGAGAAGAGCGAGCCGACAATACAGGCAGACTATTGGAATCATGCTTTTGATAGAGATGAATACGGCGTATCAAACTGTCAGAAGGATAAGGATTTTGTTAAAAACTTGAGAAACGGAAAGTATAAGTAAGTCATCAGAAAATAGTCTGGTGACTTTTCTAACTAATTATATGTAACTATTGAATAATAGTTCAATCGGAAAACTAAATAGCGAACAAACGCAAAGCATTTGGAGAATATAATTCCAGGTGCTTTTTTTATTACAAAAAGGAGGAAATACGATGGCAAACATTATTAAAGAAATAAAAGCAAGAACGTCAGGAGAGATTTTTTCGGAAACCGAGCTTGATAATATAATGGTTGAATACGATTATTTACCCATTGAAGACGATGAAGATGAAAATATTATAAAATACTCAAATTATCGTTCACAAATTTGGATTGACGTAACGAGAGATGAAGAAAATGATATTTTGGTGGAAAAAGTACGAAAAGTAACAAAGGAAAAGGGAATTGAAACAGAGGTAGAGCCTTTTCATTCATTTGAAGATTTAAAACTTGTCTTAGATTGGTTTTACGACCATAAAAAATACCACCATTGGCTAAATGCAATGCTTCAAACCTTGCTTGGACGAAGGGTAGGGGATATAACG
>JAXEIW010000108.1:0-6565 GCA_034101885.1 Clostridia bacterium
TTGCTATCAAAATATTTATTTCAGCAGACTTTATCAATGCGAACTGTGTAAAATCTTTGATTTTACACGAAAAATTTTGACAATAGTCATAATTTTTCTAAATGCGATTGAAAATCGCATTTATTCAGTGAGCATTATATAAAATATTTAACGTTACGGAGGTTACGCAAAATGGGAACGGTGAATAAAATCGCTGATTTGCAAAATCGCAGAGCGCTTATCGAGCAAGGCGGCGGTGATGCAAAAATCAATAAGCAGCATGATGCAAAAAAACTAACAGCCCGTGAAAGAATTAATTATCTTTTGGACGACGGAAGTTTTATCGAAACAGACGCTTTCGTAAAACAAAGATGTGATGATTCTGCTGCGGCGGAAACAGACGCACCGGCTGACGGAGTAATAACGGGATACGGTACGGTTGACGGACGCCCCGTGTGTATTTATGCCCAGGACTTTACGGTAATCGGAGGTTCTTTGGGAGAAATGAATACAAAGAAAATTTGTAAAATAATTGATATGGCAATAAAGACCGGCACTCCGGTTATCGCTTTATGCGATTCGGCAGGCACAAGAATACAGGAGGGCATGACAGCTTTGTCGGGCTTAGGGGATATTCTTATGAAAAATACCATGGCTTCGGGTGTTGTTCCGCAGATTACGGCGGTAATGGGACCGTGTGCCGGAGGTGCGGCATATTCTCCCGCATTGGGTGATTTTGTGTTTGTTGTCGAAGAAACAACACAGATGTTTGTAACAGGTCCTTCTGTAATAAGCTCGGCATCGGGCAAAAAGGTTACGATGGAGGAAATAGGAAGCGCAGACGCAAATTTTGCAAAGAGCGGTGTTGCACATTTTAAAGCAAAGGATGATAAGGACTGCCTTGACGGCATTAAGAAATTATTATCATATCTTCCGGCAAACAATCTTGAGGATGCGCCTTACGTCGATATGGGTGACGAAATAAACAGAGTTTCCGAATCCTTACAAACAATCGTTCCCGATGATACAACAGCGGCATATGATGTTAAAGAGGTAATAAAGCAAATAACAGATTGCGGTGAATTGCTTGAGGTACAGGCAGAATATGCTAAAAATATTGTTGTGGGATTTGCAAGAATGAATGGTTCGACAGTTGGTATTGTCGCAAACCAATCAGCGGAAAAGGACGGCAATTTGGATATTAACGCATCGGAAAAAGCGGCAAGATTTATACGTTTCTGCGACAGCTTTAACATTCCCGTTATAACCCTTACAGACGCCGGCGGATTTGTTCCGTGTGCATGCCAGGAACAAAACGGTATTGTAAGACACGCGGCAAAGCTTATTTACGCATATGCGGAAGCAACCGTTCCGAAAATAAACGTAATAATAAGAAAGGCTTACGGAAGCGCATATCTTGCTATGAGTTCAAAGCAGCTGGGCACAGATGCGGTTTATGCATGGCCTACGGCGGAAATTGCGGTTACTGCTCCGGAATGTGCCGCAAACATTATTTTCAATGATGAAATTGCAGACAGCGATAAACCTGTTGAAACAAGAAATGAAATGATTGAAAAATACAAAGAGAAGGCAGCAAGCCCGTATGAGGCAGCAAAGTATGGCTATGTGGATGATATAATAGAGCCCGATTCAACAAGACCGAGAATAATTGCCGCTCTTGAAATGATGGCTTCAAAGAGGGAAACAAGACCGGGCAAGAAACACGGAAATATTCCAATGTAATAATTGACTTAAGAAAGATTTGTCAATGCATTGACTTACAGAAAGGAATGAATAGAGATGTCTTTATCGGAAGCGATTTTAATCGGATTGCAGACAGCGGTTGTCGGGTTGAGTATTGTATTTTCGGTTTTGCTGATTCTTATGCTTGTATTGAAGATATTTGAGAAGATTTTTTACAAGGAAAAGAAGACAGTACAGCCGGAGGAAAATAAAGCGGAAAAAATTACGCCTGTTCCCGAACAGCCTGTTTCTCAGGTTACTGAAAAAGAGGATGAGGAAGAGCTTATCGCAGTACTTACCGCTGCGATTGCCGCAAGTCTTAATACATCTACATACAATCTTAAAATTAAATCTTACAGAAGAATATCGGACAATACTTCCGCATGGAATAAAGCGGGTGTTAAGGAAACAATCGAATCGAGATATTAAAAGCTGCATGGTTTATTAATTAATTTTAAATATCATAAAAAAAGAATTACTGACGTGAAAACAGATGTTTTCAATTTACACATCGTTGCGCTTTAAAAGATAAATATGCTTGTTTCACGTTATAGGTTGTGCCGTTAAAAGGCGGCGGAATGGAGGATTATTATGAGAAAATTTAACATAACGGTAAATGGAAAAAAATACGAAGTAGACGTTGAGGAAGTAGGCGGCGTTCAGACTGCTGCTCCGGTTGCTGCACCGGCAGCACCTGCTGCTCAGGCAGCACCTGCGGCACCTGCCGCAAAGCCTGCTCCTGCTGCGGCACCGGCAGGATCGGGAAAGCCGGTTACGGCTCCAATGCCCGGAACAATTGTTTCGGTTAAGGTTAATGTGGGCGACAAGGTTACAAGCGATACTCTTGTTGCTGTTTTGGAAGCAATGAAAATGGAAAATGAAATATTTGCAGGTATGGAAGGAACGGTTACAAGCGTAGTTGCGTCAGCCGGTGCTTCCGTAAACAGTGGTGACACCCTTGTTACTATTGGATAAGTTTGAATAATATCGCATTAATCATTATAATGATTAAAATTTATCAGAAAGTGGTGACTTGGAAGTGTTAGAAAGTTTTATGAACTTTTTAGGGGAAACCGGCATAGCTAAAATGATAAATCAGATGAGTGCGTCTTGGACCGACGGAAATTTTCTCCAGGTTATAGGTACTCCGTTGATGATAGCAGTTGCCTGTGTTTTACTCTATCTTGCTATTGTAAAAAAATTTGAGCCGTTATTGCTTTTACCTATTGCATTCGGTATGCTTTTGACCAATTTACCGATGGAATTTTCGCAAAGGCTCATGCATCCGCAGTTTTTCGTTGATGACGGAAGCGGGGCGGGCGAATTTATAGACGGACATTTGAATATTCAAAAAATCGTATCGGACGGCGGTCTGCTTGACCTGTTGTATTTGGGTGTAAAATTGGGTATTTATCCTCCGTTGATATTTCTCGGTATAGGCGTTATGACCGATTTCGGACCTTTGATTTCAAATCCGAAGAGTCTTTTGTTGGGAGCTGCCGCACAGTTTGGTGTGTTTGCGGCATTCCTGATTGCAATGATACTCGGCGCTTTGGGATTGGGCTTTGGCGTTGAGGATGCGGCTGCCATCGGTATTATCGGAGGTGCGGACGGACCTACTGCAATTTATGTTGCAAAAACCCTTGCCCCCAGATTGCTGCCGGCTATTGCGATTGCGGCATATTCTTACATGGCTCTTATTCCTGTTATACAGCCTCCTATCATGAGGTTGATGACAACAAAAAAATCAAGATCCGTTGTTATGGAACAGTTAAGACCGGTTTCAAGAACCGAAAAAATTCTGTTCCCGATAATTGTTACAATTGTTGTTGCTTTGATAGTTCCCGACGCTGTATCGCTTGTAGGTATGCTTATGCTCGGGAATCTTGCAAAGGAATCGGGTGTTGTTGACAGAATTTCAAAAACAATGCAGAATGAGCTTATGAATATTGTAACGATTTTCTTGGGTATTACGGTAGGAGCTACCGCAACGGCCGAAAGCTTTTTGAATCCGCAGACCTTGGGTATAATTGCTCTCGGGTTGATTGCTTTCTGTTTCTCAACCTTCGGAGGATTGCTCTTGGGTAATATTATGTATAAATTATCGGGCGGAAAGGTTAATCCTCTGATAGGCTCGGCAGGTGTTTCGGCTGTTCCGATGGCTGCCCGGGTTGCACAGGTTGAAGGTCAGAAGGAAAATCCGGCAAACTTTTTGCTTATGCACGCAATGGGACCTAATGTTGCGGGAGTTATAGGTTCGGCAGTTGCAGCCGGAGTATTCCTGGCAATGTTCAAATAAGTTATTTTAAACACATTTAAATGTTTTTTCGGAATAATTTGATTAAAAAAAGGAGTGAATAATAATGGCAAATCAAAAACCGGTAAAGATTACCGAAACTATATTAAGAGATGCTCACCAATCATTGATTGCTACTCGTATGACAACCGAAGAAATGCTGCCGGCTGTCGAAATGCTTGACAAGGTAGGCTATCATTCATTGGAAGCATGGGGCGGCGCTACATTTGACGCTTGCTTAAGATTTTTAAATGAAGATCCTTGGGAAAGATTAAGAAAAATTAAGGATAAGGCAAAAAATACACCTTTGCAGATGTTATTCAGAGGACAAAATATATTGGGTTATCGTCATTATGCCGATGATGTTGTTGAATATTTTGTTCAGAAGTCAATTGCAAACGGTATTAATATTATCAGGATTTTTGACGCTTTGAATGACGTAAGAAATCTTCAGACAGCCATAAACGCAACAAAGAAGGAAGGCGGTCATGTTCAGGCTGCAATTTCTTACACAATAAGCCCTGTACACAATATTCCGTTCTTTGTAAATCTTGCAAAGGAATACGAAAATTGCGGTGCCGATTCTATTTGTATAAAGGATATGGCGGGCTTACTTATTCCATACGAAGCCGAAAAGCTTATTACCGAAATGAAAAAGGCAGTTAAAATTCCTATTCAGCTTCATACACACTATACAAGCGGTGTTGCTTCAATGACATATTTAAAGGCTATTGAGGCAGGTGTCGATGTAGTTGACTGCGCACTTTCACCTATGGCAATGGGTACAAGCCAGCCGGCAACAGAGCCTTTGGTTAAAACATTGCAGGGTACGCCTTATGATACGGGTATAGACCTTGAAAAGCTAACCGAAATTGCGGATTATTTTAAGCCGCTGAGAGAAAAATATCTTTCAAGCGGATTGATGAGCACAAAGGTTTTGGGTGTTGACATAAATACCTTAAAATACCAAGTGCCGGGCGGTATGCTTTCAAATCTTGTTTCACAGCTTAAACAGCAGAATGCAGAGGATAAATTTGAAGAGGTTTTGAAAGAAATACCGAGAGTAAGAGAAGATTTGGGATGGCTTCCTCTTGTTACGCCAACAAGCCAGATAGTTGGTACACAGGCTGTATTAAACGTGCTTATGGGTGAAAGATACAAAATGGTATCAAAGGAAACAAAGGGTATCGTAAGAGGAGAATACGGAAGAACTCCCGTGCCTATTTCCGATGAATTCAGAAAGAAAATTATCGGTGACGAAGAACCTATTACCTGCCGTCCTGCCGACTTGTTAAAGCCGGAGCTTGACGAGCTGCGTAAAAAGTGCGCTCAATGGATAGAACAGGATGAGGACGTATTGAGTTATGCATTGTTTGACAATGTTGCAACAAAATTCTTTGAGTACAGACAAGCGGGTAAATATAAAATAGACGCAGATCTTACAGACAGAAAAAATATGACAACACCTGTCTGATATAAACGTAAAACCGAAGTGCTTAAAAGGCGAAGCCCACAAAATCGGTATTATATGCAAACCGATTACGGGCAGAGCCTTTTGCTGTTAAATCGGAGAGAATAAAATTAATAAGACTTTACGGTCGGATAAATATAACGGAGAAGAAAGGAGAAGAAAATGGAAAGAAATGTATATGACGTTTTAATGGAACGCGGACTTATTGCTCAAACCACTCACGATGAGGAAATTCGTGAACTGCTCGGAAAGGAGAAAGTAACCTTTTATATCGGATTTGATCCTACAGCAGACAGTCTTCATGTGGGACATTTCTTACAAATGGTTGTTATGAAGCATATGCAGGATGCCGGACACAGACCGATTGCATTGGTAGGCGGCGGAACGGGTATGATAGGTGATCCCAGCGGAAGAACCGATATGCGTCAGATGATGACAAAAGAAACAATTGAGCACAATTGTGAATGCTTTAAAAAGCAGCTTGGAATGTTGATAGATTTTTCCGATGATAAGGCTATTATGGTAAATAACGCCGATTGGCTGCTTGATCTTAATTATATTGAGTTTTTGAGAGATATAGGTTCATGTTTCTCGGTTAATCAAATGTTAAAAGCGGAATGCTTTAAAACAAGACTTGAAAAGGGACTGTCTTTCTTGGAATTTAATTATATGCTTATGCAAAGCTATGACTTTTTGATGCTGAGCAGAAAATATAATTGTAAAATCGAGTTGGGCGGAGATGATCAATGGTCAAATATTTTGGGAGGCCTTGAGCTGAACAGAAGAAAGGATCAAAGACAGGTATACGGTATGACCTTTACGCTTCTTACCACATCGGAGGGCAAGAAGATGGGTAAAACAGCAAAGGGTGCATTATGGCTCGATCCCGAAAAGTGCAAGCCCTACGATTTTTATCAGTATTGGGTTAACGTTCAGGACGATGATGTAATCAATTGTCTTAAGCTTATAACCTTTGTACCAATGGAAGAAATCAGAGAAATGGAAAAATGGCAAGGACAGGAGCTTAATGCTGCAAAGAAAAGACTTGCGTTTGAGGTTACAAAGCTTGTTCACGG
>JAXEIW010000109.1:0-50890 GCA_034101885.1 Clostridia bacterium
ATCAAAGATTTTACACAGTTCGCATTGATAAAGTCTGCTGAAATAAATATTTTGGTAGCAAAATATTTATTCATAGTGCAAGGATTTTTTGCAAAAATGCACAAAATCCTTGCACCAAACCAATTCTGAAACGCTTGTAAGCCGCTGTGCGGCTGCGTTTCATAATTGTTCAGCAGTCATTAAATAATACCTCTCAATAATTACATTGTAACAGTAAAATCAGAGAAAGGAGTGATAACTTGGCTATTTTGGAAATGAACAAAGTCTTTATATACGGACTTAATGAACAGCGAAAAAGTGTTCTGGAATTTCTTCACAAGCAGGAAATAATGGAAGTTGACGATTTTGACAGTGATAAATACGGTTTTTCAAGACAGGAAACAGTAAAATCCATATCTCAATTCGATTCATACATTTCTTCCGGCGCACAGGCTCTTGCAATTCTTAATGAATACTTTCCCGAAAAAACAGGAATGTTTTCAAAACGTATTCATTTAGATGAAAGCAAATACAGCATGACGAAGGATGAGATAAACTTTGTAAACAAGAATATTCAGGAAATTATCCGTGCAAAAAAAGCAATAAAGGCAAATGAAAACAGCATCGGTAAAATAAATCTGAAGCAATCTCAGATTACTCCCTTGATGTCTTTGGATGTGCCGATGAACTGCAAAGGTACAAATACAACGATGGTTAAACTCGGTACTTTGGAACATGAATGGTCAAGCGAACAAATTACAGTCGCTTTGAATGAGGCTCAAATAGAATCTTATTATTTTGAGATAATAAACACAACAAAGCAGCAAACATATGTATGGTTTGTATATCCCAAAGATATTAAAGAGAAATTTGAGCAATTTCTGAGAAACATAGGCTTTACCGAACCGGGGTTCAGTCTGTCGCACAGAACCTGTTCGGAAAAATACAAGAAGCTGGAAGAGGACAAGCAAAAAATAATACAGGAAAACGAAAAGTTTGCGGAAACAATAAAGGGTTATCTGCAATACAGAAAGGATATTGAGTTATTCTATGACCACCTTGTCATGAGAAAGGAAAAATATGAAGCTCTTTCTCATTTGGGAATAACGGAAAACACCTTTGTTATTACAGGATTTATTCCAAAATGCAATTACGAAGCTTTAAAAAAGTCTTTAACGGAAAGATTTGACGTTGAAGTAACATTTGAAGAACCGGATAAGGATGAGGCTCCCGTTGTTTTTTCAAACAACGCCTTTGCCGCTCCCGTTGAGGGTATCACCTCGGATTACAGTATGCCGTCTGCAAACGATATTGATCCAAACCCGATTATGTCGTTCTTCTACTATCTGTTCTTCGGTATGATGTTTTCCGACGCGGGATACGGTCTTTTAATGATGATTGTATGCGGAATCCTCGGTTATACAAATGTTATTGAAAAGAAAAAACGAAGAGCCTACAAAATGTTTTTCCTTTGCGGTGTTTCTACTACCTTTTGGGGAATCATGTACGGCAGCTTTTTCGGAGATATGATTAATACCATATCATCTACTTTTTTTAACAGCTCATTTCAATTAAAGCCCCTATTGTTAAATCCTACCGACAAACCGCTTGAGCTTATGATAATAAGCGTGTCTTTCGGTATGATTCACATAATAACGGGTATGTGTATAAAATTCTACATGCTTTGGAAACAGGGCGAAAAAACCGACGCAATATGTGACGTAGGCTTTTGGATTACCGCATTACTCGGAATAAGTGCATTTGCCGCCGGTATGGGATTAAATATATCGGTACTCGGAAACATAGGAAAAATAGTTATGATAGCAGGCTTTGCAGGTTTACTGCTGACAGGCGGAAGAAAGAATAAAAATATTTTTTCCAAGCTTATCGGCGGCGTGCTTAGTTTGTATGATATAACAAGCTATGTGGGAGATGTGCTTTCCTATTCAAGACTTATGGCCTTGGGACTTGCAACAGGCGTTATTGCCTCGGTAATTAACATTCTCGGCAGTCTTGGCGGAAACAGCGTTACAGGAATTATTCTTTACATTGTAATTTCCGTTGTAGGTCATGCAATGAATTTTGCAATTAACTGTCTCGGAGCATATGTTCACACAAACCGTCTGCAATATGTTGAATTTTTCCAGAAATTCTATGAAGGCGGCGGAAGAAAGTTCAAGCCTTTTGCTATGAACACAAAATATTTTAACTTTTCAAAAGAATAAAAATTTATACGAAATAAAATTATAAAAAGGAGTTTTTAATTATGAATTTGGCAATGTTTTATGCAATTTTAGGTGCTGCAATTGCAGTTATTTTATCGGGTATGGGTTCTTCAAGGGGTGTTGGTATCGCTTCGGAAGCCGCAGGAGCCGTTTTGTCGGATGATCCGAGTAAATTCGGTAAGCTGCTTGTATTACAGCTTCTTCCCGGTACACAGGGACTTTACGGTCTTATCATTGCAGTTATGGTTATGTTGAACATCGGCATACTCGGCGGCAACGCCATAACCGAAACAGCGGTTGGCTTACAGTATCTCGCTGCCTGTCTTCCTATAGCTATAGGCGGATATTTTTCCGCATCTTCACAGGGCAGAGTCTGCGCAGTAGGTGTAAATCTTACATCAAAGCGTCCGGAAGAAAGCTCAAAGGCTATCGTTTCGGCTTCTCTTATAGAGCTGTATGCACTGCTTGCATTCATCGTATCCTTCCTTATGGTAATCAATATCTGATTACATTTTGAATTTTAATATAAAATATTTCTCTTAGAAAGAGAAAAAAACGTAAAAATAAGCCGCAAAAATTATCCTGCAAAGTTTAAACAGTTTTAACAAGTTAATGCACTTATTTTTACGCATAAGAATTTGTTCCGCCGTAAGGCGGAGAAATGGAGGATCAGAATGAGTGGTTTGGAAAAAATCACAGAGCATATTATCAGCAAAGCAAATGCGCAGGCCGATGAAATAATAAAGGACGCGCAGGCAAAAGCGGATGAAATTATGTCTGAAGCCGAAAGCGATGCAAAAGCTTACGAAGAAAACGCCCGGCAAAAGACAAATGCCGAATGTGAAAAAATTATTCAAATGGCTGAGTCAGAAAACAGACAGCTAAAGCGTCAGTCAATACTGTTTGCTAAAAGCTCTGCAATTTCTCACATAATCGATGATACAAAAAAAGCCGTTAAGGAAATGAAAAATGATGAGTATAAAAATATTTTACTTACCATACTCAAAAATTCGGTTTCCGATAAAGAGGGCGAAATACTTTTTTCCGAAAATGACAAAAAAATTATCGATGATTATTTCATAAATGAAATAGATAAGATTTCAGACGGTAAATTAAGAATATCAGATAATTTCTGCGATATTGACGGCGGCTTTATTATAAAATACGGAAGAATTGAAATTAACTGTTCCATCGACAGTATATTTGAAGAAAAATACAGCCAATTAACAGATCTTGTCAACAGCTTTCTGTCACAAGGCTGAAAAGGGGTGATTTCTTGAAGGATACAGAATACACATATGCCGTTGCATATATGAAAACACTCGAAAACAAAATGCTGTCACAAAACGATTTCGAAGCGCTTCTCTCCTCCCCCGATGTTAAATCCGGCATAAAGCTGCTTATTGACAAAGGGTACGGGGCAAATCTTTCAGGCACGGAAGGTATTGATGAAATTCTTGCAAGCGAGCTTGAAAAAATATGGACAGAAGCTAAAAACGTATGTCCCGACGGCGCTCCCTTGGATGTTTTATTATACCAAAACGACTATCATAATTTAAAGACAATTTTAAAAGCCTCAGTAACAAATGTTGACTGGCATGATATGTTGTTAAAGCCGTGTATTACAGATCCGGAAAATATTTCCGAGGCAATAAAAACCACCGACTTTGAGAGTTTGCCCGATTTTATAAAGGAAGAAGCAAGAGAAGCTTACAAAATTATAACCGAAACAAACGACGGACAGCTTACCGAAATATATCTTGACAAGGCGTGTTGGGAACAGATGGCAAAAAGAGCATATGACGAAAAGAATGATTTTCTTATAGGCTGGGTTAATTTAAATATTACCGTTGCCGATTTTAAGATTGCTGTAAGAGCTGTCGGAAAAAGCAAGGAATTTATAAAGGATGCCTTGATACGTTCTGACGGATTTAATCCTGACAAGCTTGTAGAAGCAGCATTATCAAGCTTACAGGCAGTTATAGATGCTATTGCTTCTTACGGTTACGCCGACGCCGCCGACTGTTTAAAGGAGTCTTTTTCGGCATTTGAAAAATGGTGTGATAATCAAAAAATACGTTACATTAAAAAGGCAAAACTGAAAAATTTCGGTTTTGAACCGATTCTCGGTTTTCTTATAGGAAAAGAATTTGAGCTTCAAACCGTAAGAATAATCTTATCCGGTAAAGCAAACAATGTTCCTGTTCAGATTATAAAGGAAAGGCTGCGTGATTTATATGTATAAAATAGGAGTAATCGGCGATTATGACAGCATATGCGGCTTTTCTGCATTAGGGCTTGACACCTATCCCGTCAAGGATTTGGACGAAGCGGAAAGTGTATTGAAAAAACTTGCCGAATCACAGTACGGCATAATTTACATTACGGAATATTACATTGAAAAAATGCCTAAGCTGTTTGAAAAATATAAACAACAAACCCTTCCTGCCATTATTCCCATACCTTCGTCAAAGGGTGCGGCAGGCTTTGGTATAAGCAAAGTAAAGAAATATGTTGAACAAGCTGTCGGCTCGGATATTATTTTTAACGATAATAACTGACACCGAACTTGTTTAAGAAAGGAATACAATAATGGAAAGTAAAGGTATTATAAGAAAGGTATCGGGGCCGTTGGTTATTGCGTCCGATATGTATGACGCAAATATGTATGACGTTGTCAGAGTCAGCAAACACGGTCTGATAGGCGAAATAATAGAAATGCATGGTGACCTTGCATCCATTCAGGTATATGAGGAAACCTCCGGATTAGGTCCCGGCGAAGAAGTTGTTTCTACAGGAGAACCGCTGAGCGTTGAGCTTGGTCCCGGTCTGATAAAAAGTATTTATGACGGTATACAAAGACCTCTTGACGCTATTATGGAAAAGGCCGGAACAAATCTTGAAAGAGGAATAAACGTTCCGTCACTCAGAAGAGATATTAAATGGGAATTTAAACCGATTTTATCTTCCGGCACACAGGTAAGCGGCGGAATGATACTCGGCACAGTTACCGAAACGGATATTGTAGAACATAAGATAATGGTTCCGCCAAAGGTTGAGGGAGAACTTATTGAATTAAAATCAGGCTCTTTTACCGTAACCGACTGTATCGGTAAGGTAAAAGACAAAAACGGAAAGATAACAGAGCTGCAATTAATGCAGAAATGGCCTGTTCGTATCGGCAGACCTTACAAGGAAAAGCTATCTCCCGACATTCCTTTGGTAACCGGTCAAAGAGTTATCGACACGCTCTTTCCTATTGCTAAGGGTGGTGTGGGAACTGTTCCCGGACCGTTCGGAAGCGGAAAAACAGTTGTACAGCATCAGCTTGCAAAATGGGCGGACGCAGATATAGTTGTATATATAGGCTGCGGCGAGCGTGGAAATGAAATGACCGACGTGTTAAACGAATTTCCCGAAATAAGGGATCCAAGAACCGGCAAAACTCTTATGGAAAGAACAGTTCTTATTGCAAACACCTCCGATATGCCTGTTGCGGCGCGTGAAGCTTCAATTTATACAGGTATTACAATAGCCGAATATTTCAGAGATATGGGCTACAGCGTTGTATTGCTTGCCGATTCTACATCTCGTTGGGCAGAAGCATTGAGAGAAATGAGCGGACGTCTTGAAGAAATGCCCGGTGAAGAAGGTTATCCGGCATATCTCGGCAGCCGTCTTGCAGGATTTTACGAAAGAGCAGGACGTGTCGTTTCAATAGGAGATGACAACAGAATAGGCGCATTGAGCATTGTCGGCGCTGTATCGCCTCAGGGCGGTGATATTTCAGAGCCGGTATCTCAGGCAACTCTGAGAATAGTAAAGGTATTTTGGAGTCTTGACTCTTCCCTTGCTTACCGCCGTCACTTTCCTGCCATAAACTGGCTAAAAAGCTATTCTCTGTATCTTGATATGATGGAAAAATACTTTACCGAACACGTAAATCCTGACTGGATGACATTAAGAAACAGAATTATGGCTCTTTTGCAGGATGAATCGGAGCTTGATGAAATTGTTAAGCTTGTCGGTATGGACGCACTTAACGCTCACGACAGATTAAAGCTTGAATCGGCACGCTCGATTCGTGAGGACTACTTGCACCAGGATGCGTTTAACGAGGTCGATACTTATACCTCTCTTGACAAGCAATGTTTAATGATGAGACTCGTTCTTGATTATTATGACATTACGACAAAAGCTGTCGAGAAGGGTGCAAACCTTCAAAAGCTTATAGATATACCGGTAAGAGAACGAATCGGACGTATTAAATATGTACCCGAAGATAAAGTTAATGCCGAATACAATGAAATATTAAAAGAGCTTGAAAACGAAGTCAACGAAGTAATTAAAAATTCAGATGAGGACTAATATTTTTTGTTAATCATCTCAAAACGGAAAGGAATGGTTACAGATGCCAAAAGAGTATCGTACAATACAAGAAGTTGCAGGTCCTCTTATGCTTATAAAAAATGTAGATGGAGTAACCTACAACGAGCTTGGTGAAATAGAATTGGCAAACGGCGAAAAACGCCGCTGCCGTGTACTTGAAGTAAACGGTACCGATGCACTGGTACAGCTTTTTGAAAACAGCGCAGGTATCAATCTTTCAAACTCAAAGGTTCGTTTCCTTGGACACGGAATAGAACTCGGAGTTTCGGAGGATATGTTGGGACGAGTATTTGACGGTCTTGGTCATGCCAAAGACGGTAAGGTTGATATAATACCCGAAAAACGAATGGACATAAACGGTGTTCCCATGAATCCGGTTGCAAGAAATTATCCGGAAGAATTTATCCAAACGGGAGTTTCCGCAATTGACGGTCTAAATACCCTTGTAAGAGGACAAAAATTGCCTATTTTCTCCGGTTCAGGTCTGCCTCACGCAAATCTTGCCGCACAAATTGCAAGACAGGCAAAGGTTTTGGGAACAAATGAGAAATTTGCCGTTGTCTTTGCAGCAATAGGTATAACCTTCGAAGAAGCAAATTTCTTTATTGAGGATTTCAAAAAGACGGGAGCAATGGAAAGAACAGTTCTTTTCATAAACTTGGCAAACGATCCGGCAATTGAACGTATAGCAACACCGAAAATGGCTTTGACAGCCGCAGAATACCTTGCATTTGACAAAGGTATGCACGTTCTTGTTATTATGACCGATATTACAAACTATGCCGATGCTTTAAGAGAGGTTTCGGCAGCACGTAAAGAGGTCCCCGGCAGACGCGGATATCCCGGATATATGTACACCGACTTGGCGACAATATATGAACGCGCAGGCAGATTAAGAGGCAAGGACGGTTCAATAACACTTATTCCAATACTCACAATGCCTGAAGATGACAAAACACACCCAATCCCCGACTTGACGGGATATATAACAGAAGGACAAATAATACTGAGCCGTGAGCTTTACAGAAAAAACATTTCTCCTCCTATTGATGTTTTGCCCTCTCTTTCAAGACTTAAGGATAAAGGTATAGGAAAAGGCAAAACAAGAGAAGATCACGCAAACACAATGAATCAGCTGTTTGCGGCATATGCTAAGGGTAAAGAAGCTAAAGAACTTATGGTTATTCTCGGTGAAGCGGCTTTATCAGATGTTGATAAGCTGTACGCAAAATTTGCCGATGAATTTGAAAAGGAATATGTATCACAAGGCTACAATAACAACAGGACAATAGAAGAAACGCTTAATATAGGTTGGAAGCTTTTGTCAATACTTCCCCGTTCCGAATTGAAGCGTATCAAGGATGAATATCTGGATCTCTATTACGGTAAGTGAGGTGAGTGAGCGTGGCACAATTAAGCGTTAACCCTACCCGTATGGAGCTGACAAGGTTGAAAAAAAGTCTGTCAACCGCACAGCGCGGGCATAAGCTTTTAAAGGATAAACGAGATGAGCTTATGCGTCAGTTTTTGGATATTGTAAGAGAAAACAAGGTATTAAGAGAAAGGGTAGAGAAAAAAATTGCAGAAGCAAATCAGTACTTTGCGGTTGCCGGTTCTGTTATGAAACATGAGGCTCTCTCCTCTGCCCTGCTTATGCCTAAGCAAGGCGTTGATCTTAACGTCGGGACTAAAAATATAATGAGCGTTGACATCCCCACATTTGAGGTTAAAACAAAAACCAATTCAAAAAATGATATTTTTTCATATGGATTTGTCAACACAAGCGGCGATATGGATAAAGCCATTTCAATACTCTCCGAAGCTCTTGATGATATGTTAAAGCTTGCCGAATACGAAAAATCTGCTCAGCTTCTTGCTTCCGAAATTGAAAAAACAAGACGTCGTGTTAATGCTCTTGAATATGTTATGATACCCAATTACGAGGATACTATCAGATTTATCTCAATGAAGCTTGACGAAACAGAAAGAAGCAATACCACCAGACTTCTTAAAATTAAAGATATGATGGTTGCGGAAAATATCGAAGAAAAAAAGCAAAAGGAACAATATTAAAAATGTTTCGAAAAAAATTCCTGCATATGCAGGAATTTTTTTCACATATAAATTTTTAGCGAATCGTTTTATTTTCAACTTCTTCAACTATTTTTGCTATAAATGAATCAATATCCATAGCGCCTATATCGCCGTCTTTTCTATCGCGTACCGAAACGGTTCTATTTTCAACATCCTTATCACCTATAACAAGCATATAAGGAACCTTTTCAAGCTGAGCTTCACGAATCTTATACCCGATTTTTTCCGATCTGTCGTCAATTTCAATTCTTATAATTCCGGCAGCTTCAAGCTTTTTCTTAACCTCGTATACATAATCAAGATGTCTGTCCGCAATAGGCAAAAGCTTAACCTGCACCGGAGCAAGCCAAACAGGAAATGCACCGGCATATTTTTCTATCAATAGTGCAAGGGTTCTTTCATAGCATCCGATTGATGTTCTGTGAATAATATACGGATTTTTCTTTGTTCCGTCCTTGTCTACATATTCCATTCCAAATTTCTCGGCAAGCATCTGATCTATTTGAATTGTAATCAAGGTATCCTCTTTTCCATGAACATTCTTTATCTGAATATCAAGCTTTGGTCCGTAGAATGCAGCTTCGCCTATACCAATTTTATAAGGTATCTGTAAGTGATCAAGTATTTTCTTCATTACACCCTGTGCTTCATCCCATTGTTCTTCCGTTCCTATATATTTTCCCCTGTCATTAGGATCCCACTGTGAAAATCTGTATGATACATCCTCTTTAAGTCCCAGGGTTTCAAGCATATAATTTGTAAGCTCAAGACATCCCTTAAATTCATCCTCAAGCTGCTCCGGAGTACACATTAAATGTCCCTCTGAAATAGTAAACTGACGTACTCTTATAAGTCCGTGCATTTCTCCCGATGCTTCATTTCTGAACAGTGTAGATGTTTCATTTAATCTCATAGGCAAATCTCTGTATGAACGACCTCTGTTAAGGAATGCCTGATATTGGAAAGGACAAGTCATCGGACGAAGTGCAAAAACCTCCTTGTCCTTTTCTTCGTCTCCCAATACGAACATACCGTCTTGATAGTGATCCCAATGTCCCGATAATTTGTACAGATCACTTTTAGCCATTAACGGTGTTTTTGTAAGCTGCCAGCCTCGTTTCTGCTCCTCATCTTCGACAAATCTTTGCAAAAGCTGTATAATTCTTGCACCCTTTGGCAAAAGAATAGGCAATCCCTGACCTATTAATTCGGAGGTTGTGAATAATTCAAGTTCACGTCCCAATTTATTGTGATCTCTCTTTTTTGCTTCCTCAACCTGTTCAAGATACTGTGAAAGCTCCTCTTTGTTTGCAAAAGCCGTTCCGTAAATTCTTTGAAGCATTTTGTTCTTTTCGTTTCCTCTCCAGTATGCTCCTGTTGCGCTTAAAAGCTTGTATGCTTTTACTTTGCTTGTATATGCAACATGAGGTCCTGCACATAAATCAGTAAATTCTCCCTGCTTATAAAAAGATATTATTGCATCCTCAGGCAAGTCATTTATCAATTCTACCTTATAAGGCTCGTCCTTCATTAATTCAAGAGCTTCTTCTCTCGGTAATTCAAATCTTTCGATTTTTAGATTCTCCTTGGCAATTTTTTTCATTTCAGCTTCAATTGCTTCAAGATCCTCCTGAGTGAAGGTATGCTCCGTATCAAAGTCATAATAAAATCCCGTATCAATTGCAGGGCCTATTGCCAGCTTTGTTTCAGGGAATAATCTCTTTACCGCCTGCGCCATCACATGGGATGCGGAATGTCTTAAAGTTTGTAATTCATTCATTTCGCTCATTTTCTTATACCTCTTTCATATTAATTTAAAAATGTACGTGTTTTTTACAATAAAAAAACACCCAAAAGTCAAATGCAAATCGCATAAAACTTAGGGATGCAAAGTTTTCCTTCACACGGTTCCACCCTAATTACGGCAATGCCGTCTCTCAATTACCCAATAACGCACGGGGATTGCGGCAATATATACTTGGTTTTCACCTTTCAATACGCAGCTCCGAAGTGGTGTTCACAGCAATCAATCAAGAAACGCTCACAGCCTCGACATTTCCTCTCTTTTGACCTTCCTTGCGGCTACTGTCTTCATCATAGCTATTATATTTATTATGACACTTTTTTAAGCATTTGTCAATAGATATTATATTTTTTATGCAATTTTTTTCATTTATTTTTTCTTTTATGTTTCTTTTTTAGATATTTTTCATTCTCCCTTTTATTAATTTTTATATAAAAGTTAATAAAAAATGTCATCATAAAACAATTTATATCATATGAATATAAATAATAAGTCGATGAAAAGTCAGTTTTCTCCAACCGACTTTGACAAAAAAATCAACAAATATGTTGTATAATAATTCAGTAAGCAATGATATTAACGTGAAAATGAGTTACCTATTTTAAGTGCCGCCGCTTTGCAGTACATAAAATATACTAAAAAATCGGAGAATTGTTATGACAATATATATAGACCTGCTCTTTTTGATTAACTTTGCCGTTGATTATGTTATTTTGTCCGTTTCAGCACAAAGAAAATATTTTCGAAAAACAAGAAAAATAATTATTTCAGCCGTTGCCGGAGTATATTCCTGTTTATATACGCTTTTCCCAAACAGTATATTTTACGGTGCTTTTTTTAAAATTCTTTTCTTTGCAGTAATGATTTCGGCTTTGCTGATACCCTGCAAATTAAAAGAATTTGTAAACGGACTTATAAGCGGTATTCTTTCGGCAGCTCTTATTTGCGGGACTACATACAGCCTTTTATTGCTGACAGGCTTTAACGGTGCAGCATTTTTCAGGATGCCAACAGCAATATTAATTTCCGGTACGGTACTTGCTTTCTTAATATACAAACTGTTTGCGGAAATGTCCCAAAAAAAGCTTTCCGTCAACGGCTATACTCTTGTGATTACTTACAACAAAAAAAACGTTTATCTTTGCTGTGAGCCTGACACCGGCAACTCTCTTTCCGAGCCCGTTACAAATTATCCTGTTATCGTAGCTGATAAAAAAATCTTAAATAAACTGTTCGGAAAAGACGTTGTCCCCTGCAATTTATGTGAATTTGTTCGTCCCGAAGATTTCAAGGTTATTCCCTATCATACTATTTCATCATCGGGAATAATGTATGGATTCGTACCTGACAAAGTTACTTTAAATACAAAAAAAATACCAAAAACAATAATAGCTTTTGCACCCGAAAAGCTAAATACAGACGCTCTTATAAACCCACTTTTAATACAGGAAGGATGATTATTTTGCAGTCGCTTTTAAAAAAACTTGAAAATCTGTTTTTATTCAGAAAAAATGAATTATCTAATAAAGATATTTACTATATAGGAGGAAGTGATGTTCTGCCGCCGCCGCTTTCTAAGGAAGAAGAAGACAACGCCGTAAGTAAACTGCCATACGATGATGACGCAAAAGCACTTTTAATAGAAAGAAATTTAAGGCTCGTTGTGTACATAGCAAGAAAATTCGAAAATACCGGAATATATGTTGAGGATTTAATTTCAATAGGAACTATCGGGCTTATCAAAGCAATCAACACCTTTAATCCCAATAAAAACATTAAACTTGCGACCTATGCGTCACGATGCATTGAAAATGAAATACTAATGTATTTAAGAAAAAATCAGCCGAAAAGGGTTGAAATCTCTATCGACGAACCTTTAAATGTTGACTGGGACGGAAATGAGCTTCTTCTTTCCGACATTCTCGGAACGGAAAATGACGTTATTTACAGAGGGATTGAAGACGAGGTTGACAAAATGCTGCTGTCACAGGCAATGAACAAGCTTTCAAAAAGAGAGAAACAAATAATGGAGCTTAGATTCGGTCTTAACAATAAGCACGAAAAAACGCAAAAAGAAGTTGCCGACCTGCTCGGAATATCTCAATCATATATATCAAGGCTTGAAAAAAGAATAATAGCAAGACTGAAAAAAGAAATGTCAAGATTAAATCAATAATTAATTGCAAAAAAAGAATAAAAATAAAAAAACTCCTAAAAATAAAATAAAGGGGTTGATAATCTTGGGTTTTATATTCAGTATAATCGCAGGGGCGGCTATGAGTATTCAAGGCGTTATGAATACACGCTTAAGTGAAAAAATAGGTCTGTACGAATCAAATGCCTTTGTTCAGGGAACTGCTTTTTTGCTGTCCCTGCTTTCTGTATGGATTTTAGGAAAAGGAAGCTTTAAGAACATTGCCGATGTAAATAAATTTTATCTTCTCGGCGGTGTTTTAGGACTTGTTATTACCGTTACGGTAATGCTCGGCGTGGGAAAACTAAGCCCCACCGTCGCCATATCTGCAATTTTAATTTCACAGCTGCTCGTTGCCGCCATAATTGACGCATTCGGTCTTATGGGCAGTGAAAAGGTTGCTTTTACATGGAATAAATATGTAGGTATGATACTTCTTATCGGCGGTGTGCTTTTATTTAAATGGAAAACATGAGCACATTTTAGGAAAGGTTTCTATCTTTCATTGTACTTTTCCTTTCCATGATACTGTTCAAATAAGTGAGTATTAAACTCAGTTATTTGAATGTACGAACTTATTCTTTTGCGACTTACATGGGTGTGCAGGGGACTATGCCCCTGCATTTTTTGCGATTATCTGTATAAAGTTTCAGCATCAATCAACTCAATATCGGCAGCTCCCAAAACCTTGACAGCGTCATTTGTCTTGTCAACCTTTATAACAACGTTTGCACCTTTTTCATTTTTTCCGATAAATGCGTATATATACTCAACATTTATTCCGTTGCTTTCCAATACTTTTAATGTTTGTGTAAGACCGCCCGGCTTATCTTCTACAACAGCAGCAATAACCTCAGTGCTTTTTACGACCATGCCTATAGCCTTTAGGACCTTTACTGCCTTATCAGGATCACTGACAATCATGCGTAATACTCCGAAATCGGTTGTATCTGCAATGGTAAGTGCATAAATATCTATGTGTTTTTCGCCCAAAATATCAATCACGCCGGAAAGTTTTCCCAACTTGTTCTCAATAAATACCGAAATTTGTTTTATCAGCATAATAATTCCTCCATTTCTCACTATATAACATTAAAATATGCAAACGATATGTATAAATATATCTGTAATTACCATATATTCTTGTTATTCTTACAGTTTTCTGTTATCTATTACTCTTTTTGCCTTTCCTTCACTTCTTGCTATTGTTTTTGGAGCTACAAGCGTAACCTTAGCCGCCAATCCCAATGTACTCTTTAAGTTTTCCTTTATTGTTCTTTCAACCTTTTCAATAGATTTTACATCATCAGAGAAAATATCCTCAGACATTTCAACCTGTACCTCTAAGGTATCGGCATTGTTTACACGATCTACAATAATCTGATAGTTCGGCGTAACATCGGTACCTAACTTTAATAAAACTTCCTCAATTTGAGATGGGAATACATTTACACCTCTGATAATAAGCATATCGTCACTTCTTCCGGTAGGCTTATTCATTCTTATAAAGGTTCTGCCGCACTCGCACTTTTCATAAATCAGTGAGCAAATATCTCTTGTTCTGTAACGAATTACCGGGAATGCTTCCTTTGTAAGTGTTGTAAACACCAGCTCTCCCTTTGAACCTTCCGGCAAAACCTCTCCGGTGTCCGGATCTATGATTTCAGCAACAAACATATCTTCATTAATATGCATACCCTTTTGACATTCACATTCATATGAAACACCCGGTCCCATTATTTCAGAGAGTCCGTAAATATCGAACGCTTTAATTCTGAGTTTTTCTTCTATAGTTCTTCTCATATCCTCAGTCCAAGGCTCTGCACCGAAAATACCTGCTTTAAGACTAAGCTTATCTGTCACGCCCATTTCCTCTATTGTTTCGGCAAGGTACATAGCATATGACGGAGTACAGCAAAGAATTGTTGATCCGAAGTCAATCATTGTCTGAATTTGTCTTTGTGTGTTTCCGCTTGATGTTGGAATTACCGTAGCACCGATTTTTTGTGCTCCGCCATGTAAGCCAAGACCACCGGTAAAAAGTCCGTAACCGTACGAAACCTGAACAAAGGACTTATCGCTTCCGCCGGCGGCGTATAATTGTCTTGCTGCACAGTTATCCCACATATCAAGATCATGACGTGTGTATCCGACAACTATTTGTTTTCCGGTTGTTCCGCTCGAAGCATGAATCCTGACTACATCCTTCATAGGTACGGCAAATAATCCGTACGGATAATAATCTCT
The DNA here is from genome assembly GCA_034101885.1 of Clostridia bacterium. Classification (GTDB taxonomy): domain Bacteria; phylum Bacillota; class Clostridia; order UBA1381; family UBA1381; genus RGIG1988. The sequence continues at coordinate 14,933 of JAXEIW010000109.1, forward strand.
TAAATCCTGCTTGTAAGAAAATGGCAGCTTTGACAAATCATCAATGCTTTTTATGTCATCAGGCTTTAATCCTTTCTCATCCATTCTCTTTCTGAACAGCTCAACGTTCTCATACATTCTCTTTACCTGCCACACCAGGCGTTCACTTTGCAGCTTTTTTAATTCTTCCCTATTCATGCATTCAATTTCGGGTTGATATATAGCCATTCTACATCCATTCCTTTCAGAAAATATCGTTTTAAATTTATTATTTTTTGTTATGTTCTGATATTATCAGTCCGATAATTACAACCAACGCACCCGGAATACCGAGAACTCCGATTTTTTCATGCAAAAAAAGCAATGAAAATATTAAAGTAACAACCGGTATCAGATATATATATGTGCTCGCATTAACAGAGCCCAAATATTTCAGTGCCGTATTCCATGTTACAAAGCAAATTGCTGAGGCTGCAATTCCTAAAAAAATCAAATTCAAAATTACTGACGGTTCTTTTAAATGAATAACAGACGTAAAAGAAAAGTCGGTAAAAAATGACAGAATAATAACAAAAATTATACCGTAAAAAAATATCCTTCTTGTTATTCCTATTACGCTTTTATCCGTATTATTCAATATAGCCGTAAATATCGTGTATACTCCCCATATAACTGCCGCCGACAATGCAAATACATCTCCCAAAGGGTTCAGCTTCAAAACTGCACTTGCATTGTAATTTATCAACACAACTCCTATTATCGCTATGACAAATCCAATGAAAAACTGTTTTGTAAGCTTTCTTCCGAAGACGATTCTTGCAGCTATTGCAGTGAAAAACGGTACCGTTGACACAAGTATGCTGACATTTGATGCTTGAGAGTACAGCAATGCCGAATTTTCGAAAAACTGGTAAAGACATAGTCCCGAAAGTCCTGCCGCCGCAGCATAAATCTCATATCTTACACTCTCAAACCTAACCTTGTGCGGATAAAATACCCATAAAGCCGCATACCCCATAATAAACCGATAAAAGAGTATCTCGGTAGGCGTAAGATCATGTTCCAGCAAAACCTTTGATGAAACAAAGGTGATACCCCAAACAAAAACAGTAAATAATGCGCATATATGACCTATCAGCTTTTTGTTATCTTTTATCATAATTTATAACCGTAATCAAAGGCTTTTAAGTTTGCCTCAAGAAATTTTTCCGGTACTGTTTTTTTGATTGTTTCTATCCATTTTTCATACGGAATATCGGTATTTTTTGCCATTACGCCGATTAAAACAACGTTTACCGATTTAATATTACCTGCCTTTTCCGCAAGTGACAGTGCGTCAACTTCAACAAGATTAATTTTATCGCTTATTTTTTTCTCAATATTTTCAGGGTATTCCATTGCACCTGTTATAACAGGCATCGGATCGATTTTTTGTGAGTTTGCTATCATAACTCCGCCTTTTTTCAGATAAGGCATTGCACGGTATGCCTCCAAAATCTCAAAAGCAAGAATAATATCTGCCTCACCATGACCTATAATCGGAGAATAAACCTTATCTCCGTATTTAACGTATGTAACAACGCTTCCGCCTCTTTGGCTCATTCCGTGAACCTCCGAAAGCTTAACGTCATATCCCTCTCCGATTACGGTGTTTCCCAAAATTCTGCTTGCCAAAAGTGTACCTTGGCCGCCCACTCCGACAATCATAATATTTTTTGTCATCTTCTCAGTCCTCCTTATGAATAGCCCCGAAAGGACAAACATTTATACATAATCCGCAGCCATTGCACTGTGTTTCGTCTATAACAACTTTATTATTCTTAACAGAAATAGCCGGGCAGCCCAGTTTCATACACATCTTACAATTTTTACATTCCGTTCCTATTTTGCAGTGTCCCGTATATTTCACGGTTTTTAATAAAGCGCATGGACGCTGTGCAATAATAACGGACGGCTCGTCTGCCTCAACTTCCTCTTTTACAACCTTTTCAAAGTTCTTCAGGTCAAACGGATCTGCCACAACAACACGCTCAACGCCGATTGCTTTTGCCAGCAACTCCAAATCAACCTGCTTTGCAGGTTCTTTTCTTATGGTAAATCCTGTTGTAGGATTATCCTGATGTCCCGTCATACCGGTAATTGAATTGTCAAGGATAATAACGGTATTGTTTCCTTTGTTATAAACAATATCTATAAGTCCGGTAATACCTGAATGAATAAATGTTGAATCTCCTATAACGGAAACCAGTTTTTTATTAAACTCATTTCCTCTTGCTTTAGCCATACCCAATGCAGCTCCGACGCTTGCTCCCATACAAATTGTAGAGTCAACGCTTGCCAAAGGTGCAACTGCGCCCAAGGTGTAACAGCCTATATCACCGCTTACGACCAAACCAAGTTTTTTAAGTACATAGAATGTCGCTCTGTGAGGACATCCTGCACACATTACCGGAGGACGTACCGGAATTTGTTCGTCAATATCGGCAAATTCTTCGCTGTCCTCATTAAATATTGCCTTTTTTATCATTGCCGGCGTATACTCGCCAAGCATTGTGAATTTTTCCTTTCCAATTACATTAAGCCCTAAAATTTTACAGTGTTCTTCAATAAAAGGATCAAGTTCTTCTATAACATATACCTTTTCATGCTTTGCACAAAAATCCTTTATAAGCTTTTCGGGCATTGGATAAACCATACCCAGCTTCAAATAGCTTACTCTGTCTCCCAAGGCTTCCTTTGCATACATATAAGAAATACCGGATGTTATAACTCCTATTTTATCGGAATTTATTTCTTCCCTATTCAAATCCGTTGTTTCGGCAAATTCAATTTCCTTTTTTGTTCTTTCCTCAACAACAACATGACGCTTTATGGCATTGCCCGGCATCATTACATATTTTGCAATATTCTTTTGATAGTCCTTTAACTCAATATTTTCTCTTTCGTTCTCTTCAACAAGTCCCTGTGAATGAGAAACTCTTGTTGATAATCTCAATACTACAGGTGTATCAAATTCTTCAGAAATTTTAAATGCTTGTTTTGTAAACTCCTTACATTCGCTGCTGTCAGAGGGTTCAAGCATTAACAGCTTTGCGGCTTTTGCATAATGTCTTGAATCCTGCTCATTTTGTGACGAATGCATTCCGGGATCGTCCGCAACGCAGAAAACCAGTCCTCCGTTTACTCCCGTATAGCTTGCTGTAAAAACAGGATCTGCCATAACGTTAAGACCAACGTGCTTCATGCAGGACATAGCTCTTGCGCCTCCGATTGATGCACCTATGGCAACCTCGGCGGCAACCTTTTCATTAGGCGACCACTCTGCGTAGATTTCATCATACTTAACAATATTTTCTGTAATTTCCGTACTTGGAGTACCCGGGTAAGATGCTGTTACCGTTACACCGGCCTCATATGCTCCGCGCGCAACGGCAGCATTTCCAAGCATTAATTTTTTCATAGAATTCATTCCTTTCATATATTGCTGAAAATTCAATAACGGCTCTTGACGTCACTGTATTTTCACAGAATTAAAAATCCCCCCGCCTGTTTCGGCGGGGAAAATTTTTCACATAATAATATTATCCGAGTTCTTGCATAGGGCATAAAAAACAAATTTTAACCCTTTATCTGTGTTGCAACCAAGCTTTCTCCGCAATACTTTTCACGAAGCTTAGGCTTTTCGATTTTGCCTGTAGGATTACGTGGAACCTCCGCAAAAATAATCTTTCTCGGTCTTTTGTATTTCGGAAGATCTCGGCAAAAATCATTTATTTCTTCCTCTGTTGCGCTTGCTCCCTCTTTAAGCTCTATAATTGCGGCGGCAATTTCACCTAATCTTGCATCAGGAAGACCGATTACCGCAACATCCTTAATTTTATCGTTCTTTCTGAGATAATCCTCAATCTGAACAGGGTATAGATTTTCTCCGCCCGAAATAATAACGTCTTTCTTTCTGTCAACAAGGAAGATAAATCCGTCCTCGTCCTCTTGTGCCATATCTCCGGTATACAACCAGCCGTCACGAAGAACCTCATTTGTTGCCTTTTCGTCATTATAGTAACAGGTCATAACCCCCGGACCCGAAACCGCTAATTCTCCGACTTCTCCCTGTTTCACCAAAGAGCCGTCCGGTTTGCATATTTTTGTTTTCCAACCGTATCCGGCTTTTCCTATTGCTCCTACCTTGTGTATGTTTTCAACACCTAAATGTACACATCCCGGTCCGATTGACTCACTTAAGCCGTAATTCGTATCGTATTGATGATTAGGGAACTTTTCCTTCCATCTTTTTATAAGACTGGGCGGAACAGGCTGTGCGCCTATATGCATTAATCTCCATTGACCCAATTCGTAGTCATCAAGATTTATTTCCCCTCTGTCAATAGCGTCAAGAATATCCTGTGCCCACGGAACAAGCAACCAGACAATTGTGCACTTTTCCTCGGAAATGGTTTTTATTATCCATTCCGGCTTTGTACCTTTTAATAAAACCGCCTTTGACCCCGATATAAGACTTCCGAACCAATGCATTTTTGCACCGGTATGATATAAAGGCGGTATCAGCAAAAATGTATCGTCCTTTTTCTGCCCGTGATGATTCTGCTCCACCTTGCAGGAATGAACAAGACTTTCGTGGTTATGAAGAATAGCCTTCGGGAATCCTGTCGTACCCGACGAAAAATATATTGCTGCGTCATCTTCGTCCGTTATCTTAATATCGGGAGTTCTTGTGGAACAATATGTAATAAATTTATCATAGCTGTCCGCAAAGGACGGGCAGTTTTTTCCGACATAAAACATTTGATTAATGCCGGACAATCTATCGCAGATTTCCTCAACTCTTCCTATAAATTCCGGACCGAAAATCAAAACACTTGCCTCTGAAAGCTCAACGCAGTATTTAATTTCCTCTGCCGTATATCGATAATTCAGAGGTACTGCCAAAGCGCCTGCCTTTAATGTTCCGAAATATATCGGAAGCCACTCAATACAGTTCATAAGCAAAATTGCAACCTTATCTCCTTTTTTCACTCCGCGGCTCAAAAGGAGATTTGCAAACCTGTTTGCTTCTTTGTTAAATTCTTTCCATGTCATTTCCCGGCGTCCGCTCTCCTCCGGATTAGGCTGAATAAGAGCATACTCTTTCCATGTTACTTTAGCCTTTTCAAAAATCTGAGGAGCTATTTCAACCAATGCAACGTCGTCGGGATACTGCGCCGCATTATTTTCCAAAAATTCCGTTATTGGCATTTTCTGTTTCCACCTTTATATATTTTTATTTCTTCTCGGTATAGTCAAGCATAGCAGATAACTATATATTATTCATCACCCAAAGCTTCCTTTGCCGAAACAAGCACCTTTTTCTCATAGCATGAAAAAGCGTGTTCAACCAAATCTTTGTCCGGCTTCCTTGTAAACAGACTTACAACAGGAACTATTATCAATCCCGCAAGCATTGCAAACGCACCGCAGTTGATAGGCGATTGAATTACTGCCGGGAAGCTGCTTCTGAAAATAAGATTAAGAGTCATAATTCCGGCACCGAATATAAAGCTTGTCCAACAAGCAACTTTTGTAACTTTTTTAAAGTACAAACTGTATAGGAACGGAGCTAAAAACGCACCTGCCAAAGCTCCCCATGAAACACCCATAAGCTGTGCAATAAAGTTATCATGTGCTCTGTACTGAAATATAGCAATGAATGCAGATATAGCAATAAATACAACTACAAGTATTTTTAATATTCTTACCTGAAGCTTTTCAGACATATTCTTTACCATATTATCTTTAATCAAGTCAATTGTAAGTGTTGAGCTTGAAGCAAGAACAAGTGATGACAGTGTACTCATTGATGCAGACAGAATAAGAATAATAAGTACTGCGAGCAAGAAATCAGACAGGTTTGACATCATTTCAGGTATAATTGCATCATATCCCTGAGCTGCAACATCGACAGGGAAAAGTCTTCCAAAACCGCCGAGGAAGTAACAACCGCCTGCAACAACCACAGCAAACAATGTTGAAATCAAAGTTCCCTTTGATATGTCATCTTCACTTTTAATTGCATAAAATTTCTGAACCATCTGAGGCAATCCCCATGTTCCCAGTGAAGTTAATATTACAACAGCAAGCAAACTGAACGGGTCAGGTCCGAAGAAGGACGCAAACACTCCCGGTGTTTCTGATACCGCAGGATCGGAAACTCTTGCCAATGCGTCAAGAGAACCGACAAATCCGCCGTGAAGTTTCAATGTGGACGCAATAATTGCCACAATACCTATCAGCATAACAATACCCTGAATAAAATCGTTAATCGCCGTTGCCATATAACCTCCGGCTATAACATATACACCGGTAAGTACCGCCATAATGATAATGCAGACCTCATACGGAACATCAAATGCCATCGCAAACATTCTTGACAAGCCATTGTAGAGCGACGCCGTATACGGAATAAGAAAAATAAATATAATAATCGACGCACCGATTTTCAGTGAACGGCTGTTAAATCTTTCACCGAAAAACTCCGGCATTGTGGAACTGTTAAGATGCTGTGACATAAGTCTTGTTCTTCTACCCAGTATAACCCATGCAAGCAAAGAACCGATAACTGCATTTCCCAATCCTATCCATGTGGACGCAATTCCAAACTTCCATCCGAACTGTCCTGCATAGCCTACAAATATAACAGCGCTGAAATACGATGTTCCGTAAGCAAATGCGGTCAGCCACGCTCCGGCAGAGTGTCCTCCAAGCACGAATCCGTGAATATCGGTAGCGTTCTTCCGGCAATAAAATCCGACTCCTACCGTCACAGCAAAAAATAAAACCAACAAACAAATTTTCAAAATCATTTTTACCATCCTTCCATTCTTCAAAAAATGTTGGGGAATAATCCCCTGCATACCATAATAATTTATGATTCTGCTTTGCTACTATACTACAAATTCCATTATAACACATTTATACAAAAAAATAAAGTATTTTTTTCTTTTTTATTCTTTTCTACAAATTTTTCTTATATTTTTTAGCAATATATACAATATTTCAGAGCAATGCTTTACAAAAAAGGACCTCCGCACTTTAAGTTTTGGCGAAGGTCAAAAATATATATATCTTTTAACATTAATTTTTCTTTCCAAAAATAAATTATCATGGTCTTTCCAGGGTAATATTTCCTATTTTGCAGCTTCTGAACTCATCAAGAACAGTATTTCCGGCTCTTTCCATATCAATTTCCCCTCCGGAGATAAAAAATCCTCTTTTTTTCCCTATATATTCCAGTATTTCATACCCTTTCATTTGAGAAATATCCTCTGTCAGCTTGTATCTTGTACAGAGAAGCTCGGAATAGTTATCACGAAGATATTCAAGCAACGAATAGGATAACAGCTCGGTATTCATAATTTCATCCTTTATGGCGCCGGTGTAGGCAAGATTTTTTGCAATCTCCTGATTCTCGAATTTTGGAGGAAGAAGTCCCGGAGTGTCCAAAAGCTCCAGCCCGTCGCGTATTCTCACCCACTGCTGTATTTTTGTGACGCCAGGTCTGTCGCCGGTAACGGTTTTTGCTTTTCCTACCAATTTGTTTATAAGCGTAGATTTTCCCACATTTGGAATACCCACCATCATTATTTTAACCGTTCTTGTTATTCCCTTGCTCTTTTCCCTTTCAATCCTGTCTTTTACAAGCTCCCTTGCAGCCGGTGCTATTTTATTTATACCATAACCGGTAGTACAGCTTATCGGTATAACCTTGATACCCTGTTCGGCGAATTTGCTTATCCACATATCGGTAACGTTCTTATCCGCCAAATCATATTTATTCATAACAATCAAACGCGGTTTTCCTTTAATAATATCATTAAAATTAGGATTTCTTCCCGAAAACGGTATTCTTGCGTCAAGTATTTCCACCACAACATCTACCATTTTTATATTTGCCGCAATCATTTTCCGTGTTTTTGCCATATGTCCCGGAAACCATTGTATCTGCTGTTCCTGCATAATATCCTCCCTTCCGCTGCATTGCAGCGGCATAAAAATCGTGAAAACCAATTGAACCGCAGCAAAAAGCAGCGGTTCAATCAAACCTTATTATCTTGTAACTCCTATAGAATTGAACGGCCATATTCTAAGCTGTGCTTTACCGAGTATCGCTTTATAAGGAATCTGACCGAGTGATGACGAACGGCTGTCCTTACTGTTTCCTCTGTTATCACCCATTACAAAGACATATCCGTCCTCAACCGTCAAAGGAAACTGCACTGCGGGATCATATGCCGAAGTAACACCATCGTAATATTCTTCCTCCAAAAGCTCTCCGTCTACATAAACATTTCCGTCCTGTATATCAACAGTCTGCCCCGGAAGTGCAATTACTCTCTTTACATAATATCTTATCTTCAAATTTTCGGGAAGACTGAAATAATTAATTGCTTTTGTAAACCAATTATAGCTTTTTCCTCCCATTTCAAGAGCCTCATAATGTTCCCGGCGCTTATGATATGTGGAATCCAATATTATTATATCCTTCTGCTGTGGTTTATATCCTATTTTGGTAACAACCAGTCTGTCGTTATTCATTAATGTAGGATACATTGATTCGCCGTCAACTCTTACAATATCAAAAAGAAATCCCTTTATTAAGAATGCAATAATCAAAGCCACCGCAATGGTATATATCCACTCAAAAACTTCTTTTTTTAAGCTGAAAGCATCTTTTCCCACTTCTTCAACCGCACTTGCTTCGGCATTAATACCGCTTGCTTCGGTATCTATTGCACCAGCCTCTGCCTTTTTTTCATTTTCAGGTAAATCGCTCATTATTATTCCTCCATTCCGCCGCATCCAAGCGGCACAGCCGGCCACACGAAAATATAATCATATGAATACACATTAGTAATAATATATGTAAAAAAACATGAAATATTAACACATTAATATAAATGCGCCTTTAATTCGGCGACCGTTAACAAATACAATGACGCATAAGCAAAAAGGGACAGTTCCTGTCCCCTTTAAACTCATATCAACAGGAAAATCAGATTTTTTCCTTAACCTTGGCAGCCTTACCCACTCTGTCACGAAGATAGAATAGTCTTGCACGTCTGACTTTACCCGTTCTTGAAACTTCAATTTTTTCAATGTTGGGTGAATTTACAGGCCATGTTTTTTCAACGCCTACTCCGTATGACAAACGTCTTACGGTAAAGGTCTTTGAAATGCCGCCGCCCTGAACCTTAATTATGGTTCCTTCGAACATCTGTGTTCTTGTTCTGTTACCTTCAACTATTCTTTGGTAAACCTTTACATTGTTACCTACTTTAAGTTCCGGTAAATCTGTTCTTATTTGGTCTTTTGTCAAAGCATTAATGATTTCGTTTGTGTTCATCATTATGCCCTCCTCTCATATCCTGAATGTTCGTGCCGACCGAGGCAGAGGACCATTCGTAATTTAACTCAGATATTATATCATATTTTTAATATAAAATCAAGTACTTTATTTATATTTTTTATCTTTTTTATTCAAAACATCCAAAAATTATCAAAATACAGATATATCTTCTTTAATTACCGATAAAAACACAAAATAACAGTCATATGTTTTTCGAAAAAGCTGATTTTATTTCTCCCAGGTGCAGATCATATCCATATTCGCTGACATTAAATTTCTTGTTTTCATATACAGCTGTCGTAATCGAGGCATTTGTTGCCCATGGAATTTCAAACATTTTGTCTTTGTCTATCGACATACTTGCCGCATAAAATGTTCTTATCGGAGTTGCGTGTGTTCCGATACATACGGTTTTTCCTTCATTTTCCTCTGCAATTTTTTTGATTTCTTCTAAAATTCTTTTTTGCAGTTCCAACACACTTTCTCCGCCGCTGCACCTTGCATTTCCTATATCGGTTTTCCATACTGTATAATCATGCAAAAAATGCTCCGATAAAAAATCATAAGATTTATTTTCCCATTCACCGGCATATATTTCCCTTAAAGCTTCGTCCCTGACAATTTCAATATTATGACTTTCGGCAATCGGCAAAACAGTATTAAAAGCCCGAATCAAATCACTTGAATATATTGCATCAATATGTACATTCTTTAAAAAGTTTGCCGTCTTTTCAGCCTGTTCATATCCTGTTTCGGATAGATCCAGATTGGTGTGTCCCAAAAACACCTTGTTAAGGTTTCCCAAACTTTGTCCGTGACGAATTATTATAAGCTTTGTTGACATTATTAATTCTCCGTTCTTTTGCTTTTTTCATCATAAAATAGAATAAATGCGATTTTCAGTCATTATATAGTAAAATATTATACAGTAATTATGCATTTAATATTTTTCACTTGAAAATTTTTTTATAACACTCAAAAATTCCTTACCGTATTTTTTGAGCTTGAGATTTCCGACTCCCGAAATTTTTAAAAATTCCTCTTCATTTGCAGGCATCTGCTCGGACATTTGTCTCAATGTCATATCGGAAAAAATAAGGTAGGGCGGAATAGCATTCATACTTGCGATATGCATTCTGAGCTTTTTTAATTCATTAAACAAATCCTTGTTTTCAATATCCTCGGATAAATTATTTTTACTGCGCCTCGCTTTTTCTTTCTTCGGTTCTTCCCTAACCTTTATAACAATATCGCTGTTTTGCTTAACCGCAAGTCTGCCTTTATCTGTAAGCTCGATTACATTATATATGTTTGTGTTTACTTTAAGATACTCCAATTCTATAAGTGAATCTATGTAACTGTAAATATCCTTGCTCTTTTCCTGCCGTAAACATCCGAAACAGTACATACTGTCAAGTCCGAATTCAATAATTTTCTTATTATTTTCATTTCCCGCCAAAATGTCGCAAAGCATTGTCTTTCCGAAAGCTCTGTGTCTGCCGCAAAGCTCGTTAATGCATAAAAATATTCTTCTTGCCTGTGCGGATATATCGACGCTTAGAAAAGTACTCAGACAATTTGAACAATTATTGCACTGTGTCATAGATTTATCTCCGAAATAATTGAGTAAATAACCTCTTAAACATTTTGTTGTTTCGCAAAAACGCATCATATCCTTTAATCTTGCCAGATCAAGATCTTTAATTCGCCTGTTTTCCTCCGCAGTCAATTCAGGATTGGCAATGCTGTTTTCTATCATCATTTTATTAATGTACACATCGGAAAGAGAGTAGAGCATAATACATTTCGCTTCACTCCCGTCCCTTCCGGCACGTCCCGCTTCCTGATAATATCCCTCAATATTTTTTGGCATATTGTAATGTATTACCATGGAAACATTTGACTTGTCAATACCCATTCCGAAAGCATTTGTCGCAACCATTATATTAAATAAGTCGTTTTGAAAATTCTCCTGATTTCTCTTTCGTTCTTCATCTTCAAGTCCGGCATGATAGCGTGTGGCTTTATAGCCTTTATCGAGAAGCTTTTCACACACCTCTTCAACGTTTTTTCTGGTATTGCAGTATATAATTGTGCATTTTCCTTCGTTTTCTTTTAATATTCCCAATAAACGTTTAAACTTAGAAACAGGCTTTATTACACCAAAATAAAGATTTTGTCGGTCAAAGCCCGTTGTAAGCTCGAAAGGATTATTAAGCTCAAGTATTTTAATAATATCATCCTTAACAAGCTTTGTGGCTGTTGCCGTAAATGCGCATAAAACCGGTCTTTTTGGCAGCATATTTACAAATTGTGTGATTTTAAGATAATCAGGTCTGAAATCCTGTCCCCATTGAGATATACAATGAGCCTCGTCCGCAACAACCATGGAAATATCAACCGAATTTACAAACTCCGTAAACCTTTCTGTTAAAAGCCTTTCGGGAGCGACATATATAATCTTATATGCGCCGTTTTTTGCCCGTCTTATTGCTTCAAGATATTGATTATAGGTAAGGGAGCTGTTCAGATACGCCGCCTTTACTCCGTTTTGAATCAAAGCGAATACCTGATCCTTCATAAGTGATATAAGAGGAGATATTACAAGAGTAATCCCCTTCATCATAAGAGCGGGAACCTGAAAACAAAGCGACTTTCCTGCCCCGGTCGGCATAATTGCCATGACATCTCTTCCCGACAATATTGCGTCTATTATTTTTTCCTGTCCCTCTCTGAAAGATGAATGTCCGAAATATTCTTTTAATATCTGTTCCTTGTTAATGATTATCACCTTTTCCTAAAATACGCATATGCCATTTTCAGTTTTAAAATCACTTTAACGAAAAATTTCAAAGTTATCTGTAAAATATAAATTCCGAATCATAATAGAGATGAAGCACAAAGAGGCTGATCAAGCTTTATATTATCTGTTAATATAAATTCTTCGTCGGTAACCTTAAACACCGTCACATTGTCGCCTGCAACATTGGCACAAATTGCAAAATCTCCCACAAAGCAAAAATCTCTCGGTTCTTTTCCGCAGCAGTCAAAGTTATTAATAAGCTTAAGCTTATTATTTTTAAACTCAATTTTTGCTATCGAATCATGCCCCCTGTTTGAAACATAAATACAGCCGTTGTGAAGTCTTATAGCCGCAGCAATACTTTCTCCTTTAAAATCTTCCGGCAATGCACTGACGGTATCTATAATTTCGGGTTTACCGTTATTGTATGAAAAAGCATACACCGTTGACTTTAATTCATTAACCGCAAAGAATGTCTTTCCGTCATCGGAGAAAACAAGATGACGAACACCATGTCCCGGTTCAACCTTAACCTTGTCAACATAACTCAAATCACGGTCATAAATAAAAATACTGTCCAATCCTAAGTCGCATACAAAAACATATTTTTTATCGGGAGTAACACAAACATAATGAGTGTGTGCCGATTCCTGACGTTTTTCATTCGGTCCTTTTCCCTCATGCAAAACCACCTTATCCGGAAACTTTATAACATTTCCCGACAGATAATTTACGGCGTAAATATCTCCGCTTTCCTCCCATAAATGGCATCCACATCTTCCCTTTGTAGAAACGGGTGCTGTAGGATTTTTCAGAACTCCGTTCTCTATATCACAGCTGATAATTCCGCTTTCTTCATTTCCGTCAAAAGGCGCACGAAGTATAACATACATCTTACTGCCTCTTATAATATGATACATAGGTCTGTCCAATGAGAGTTTATCGCAAAAATGAAGCTTACCCTCGTTGTCCAGTTCATAACTGTAAACCCCTCCGTCCTTTACACAGGACGATATATATACATTTTTCATACTTATCCTCCGTTCTGTCACTCAATCTTCTAATCAATCAGTATTTTATATCCGCTGATTTCCATTATATATTCCTTTTTCTTTAGAATTAACGCAAGCTGTTTTGAATTGGTTACGGGAATTTTGGTCAGTATGGAGCATAGCGCATCGCTTCCCTCATCATGGTAATCGGTGCCGCATATTATCTGAAGATTATTCTCACGGGCATACCTTGCCGCAACGGCAACACGCGAATTATGCTTAGGGTGAAGATTAAATGCTTCTATTCCGTCTATACTGTTTAAATCCGCCAACTCCATGCCATCTCTGAAGGGATGTGCCTGAAATATTATATTATCGTTGTTTTTGATTTTTTTGTAAAAACCCTTAATATCATTATCAAGTGCGGCTTCAATGGTATATAAATCTTTCTCATCTATACCGTATATAAGATAATCGTTGAAATTTTCCGAAACTCTTGCCTCACAGCCGAGTATAACATTTAAATTATATTTTTCCGCATATTTTTTTGCTTTGTGATAATCGCTTAAATAGCGCTCAATCTTTTCTTCGGGAGCATCACAGCCGTCATACATAAAATGATTTGTTATAACAACCGAAGTATAGCCTTTTTGAGCATACACATCTACAAGGTGTTCCGGCGGAATATGGCTGCACGCACTAACAGGCGAAGTATGTGAATGAAGCTCTGTTTTATACATATATTCATCAAACATAATAATCCTCCGTTCCGGCCGTCTTTTTGCGGCACAAACATATTAAAAATTCGTATTTTTTTGATTTATTATAATATTGTTTGTTAATTAATGGCTGCCGAATAATCAAAAAATGATGTCGCTATGCGACATATAAACATTTTTTGATTATTATGGTGCAAAGAGTTTTCGCATTAATTATCAAACTATATTTTACAACTTAACACTTGTTTTGTCAATCAAATAAAGATATAAAAGTTTTTTTTCTTTTATCTTAGTAAATTTTGAGTAAAAAACGTTAAAATTATCAATAATATTTATAGATAATTTGAGGGATATTAAACAGGCTGTTAATAATTGTATTAATAACGGTAATTCCGCTTTATTAATCATTGATCCGCTTGTTTCTTTAACACGCTGAAATTTTTGCTGCCGGAAGGCGGCGGAACGGAGAACAAAATGAGAAAAACAAAAATAATATGCACCCTCGGTCCCAATTCACGGAGCGAAGAGGTAATAGAAGAAATGATACAAAACGGCATGAACGTTGCCCGGCTTAATTTTTCACATCAAACACATGAAACACATAAACAGACAATAGATAATTTCAAATCGGTACGAAAAAAATTAAAGGTATCGGCGGCGCTTATGCTTGACACCAAAGGGCCGGAAATACGAATCGGAACATTCAAGGACGATTTTGCCGAATTAAAACATGGTGAAGAATTTATTCTGACCGCAAGAGATATTAAAGGGGATAGCAAAAAAGTAAGCATAACCTATAAGGAACTGCCCAAAAAAATGAGTCCCGACAATATAATACTGATTAATGACGGTCTGATACGTCTTAGAGTAAAACAAATAATCGCAGATGATATTATCTGCACTGTAGACGTAGGAGGAAAACTTACAAACAGAAAAGGAATAAATATACCCGGCATACAGCTTGATATGCCCTTTATTTCAAAATCAGACGAGGAAGATCTGTTATTCGGCATAGAAGAAGATGTGGACTTTGTTGCGGCCTCCTTTGTAAGAAACGGAAACGATGTTAAGGAATTAAGAAATTTCCTTGATTTCCACGGTGGACGCAAAATAAAAATTATTTCAAAAATAGAAAACACCGAAGGTGTAAATAATTTTGATGATATATTGGAGCGTTCCGATGGAATCATGATAGCCCGTGGCGACATGGGTGTGGAAATTCCTTATGAGCATTTGCCCGGTTTGCAGAAAAAATTAATTGATAAATGCGTTCAACACGGAAAAACCGTAATCACGGCAACTCAAATGCTTGAATCCATGATACACAACAACACCCCAACAAGAGCCGAAATAACGGATATTGCAAATGCCGTTTTTGACGGCACTTCCGCCATAATGCTTTCGGGAGAAACAGCAATAGGTGATCACCCAGCATTGGTGGTAAGTGTTATGTCAAAAATAGCCGAACAGGCAGAAAAAGACGCATTTGAAATGGAAATATATAAAAATTTCAAATTCGATACCGATGAGGATGATATAACAAATGCAATATGCGACGCCGCTTGTACAACCGCACGGGATATAGGCGCAAACGCAATTATCGCAGTGACAAATTCCGGGCATACCGCAAGACGTGTTGCAAAATTCAGACCGAAAGTAAATATAATAGGAACAACACCCAATGAAAAAACCTTTAATCAATTGTCAATAGTTTGGGGTGTGTTTCCCATTAAATCAATATACCAAGAAAACCTGCACGAAACATATGCTCACGCAATTGCCTGTGCAAAGCTTTTTGAAAAGGTTTCCGACGGCGACAGAGTTATAATAACATCGGGAACAAACGGAACTACAGATTTGTTAAAGGTTAAAACAATAACATCACAAAAGGAATAACAGTTGAATTGTTTTACAAATAAAAATCAGCCGCTTTTTACATACAGCGGCCGATTTTTTTATTAGCGTTTTGAAAACAATTTATCAATAATATATAATACATACCCGGCCGCCAAAGCAGTGCCGACAGTATAAATAAAAGCTTCATACATCGGTTTTTCAAATAAAATATTATATATTTCCCCCGATGGTGTATTAACTGTTAATACTGCATAAATAACATAAAGTGCCGGAATAACAGCCCACAGCAACGGATCATATATTTTGTAGATGCCCTTATATTCAAATATTACCCAATCTAAAATCATCATAACAGGTGCTATAAAATAAATTATTGTCTGAGGTACTGACAGGTAAAATATTCCCGTTCCGAATATTATCCGGCAAAGCATTACCAATACCGCCAATACGGTAAAAGCTCCTTTTAATCTCGGAAAAGGCGTTGACCTTTGCTTTAATGACCTGAATTTTATTAAATTGTATACAACAACAACGCAAATGCATACCAAGCATAAAAAATTACTTAGTATATGAAAGTACTTCATATTATATAAAAAGTCCGTTAAATCGCTTCCTGCGGCGTTCAGCAAAGCATAACATTCCAAAGCAATAAATATAAGACGATATATTAAAGCCAAGGCGTTTTTAGTACTTTTCTTGCCAAAAGCCGAAATAATGCAATCGATCAAAAACATCGCAAGCCCGGCTCCCACTGCCGTTTTCAATAAATCGGTAAACTCTTTTTTGTTTTTGAACATTCCGAGAACATTCCAAAAATCATCTATGCCGAACAAGTTTTTCAAAAGCGCTCCTATTCCAAAGCCAAGCAGCAACGCTCCTATAAGCCAAAGTAACGGATCAAGCAGACTGAATGTCCCCTTTTCATCAAATAAAAGCCAATCAACACACATCATAATAGGCAAAAGTATTCCAAGTATCCAATCATATGTAATTCCCGAAGCAATTATAGGTATATTTTTCCAAAATACCAATGCGGCCAGCAGCGTCAGCATTGCCTTTATTCCCATTAAAATTCTTCCCGGGTTATGTGTTATTCCTATAATAAATACAGTCAGCAGGCATACAAAAGAAAAAAAGTCAACAAAAATCGTAAAATTCAATATTCTCGGAGAAAATGAAAGTATATTGAATCCTACCTTTTGACAAATCCCCCATACACTGAAAAGAATAAATATAAATCTATATATCATAGATATGGTTTTTTTCATTAGAATCTCCATTCCCCTGCCTTACGGCAGCATGAGCAATTATATGCTTAGGTTTTATACACAAAAAACAGTTTTACTCATATAATTCTTTAATTTTGTCATGCATCACATAAATAATATTGCAACCCGGTAAAACAGTGTTGATACTATCCATGCCGTTCCGATTTGCAAAACAATCGAATACATTGTATACTTCCACGAGCCTGTTTCTCTTTTTATAACCGCAATTGTTGCGGCACAAGGAATGTAAAGCAGGCAGAACAGCATCATTGAATACGCATTTACCGCACCGAAGCCTATAGCATTCAAATGCTGTGACAGCATAGCCATACCCTCAGCCGAAGCAATATTGCTTATTCCGAATAAAACACTCATACTTGTTACGACTACCTCTTTTGCCGCAATTCCCGAAATCAACGCAACAACAATCTGCCAATACCCCAAACCGGCAGGACGAAGCAAAAATTCTATTTTTTTGCCTATGGAAGCAGCAAAGCTTGCCGACATATCGGTCGTCATTCCGCCGACACCGAAATTCAGCAAAAACCATAAGATTATAGATGCTATAAATATCGTCGTTCCGGCTTTTGAAAGGTAATCTTTTACTTTGTCCCATACATAAATCGCAATTGTTCTTGCATTTGGTGTTTTATATTCCGGAAGTTCTATCAAAAGATTATTTTCCTTCGGATCGGTTTTATATATTTTACTAATTATAAGCTCCGTTAAAATTGCTATAAGAACTCCTATTATATACATTGAATATGCGACAAGCATTGCCTTATTTTTAAAGAAAATCTGCGATAACAGTACATATATCGGCAATCTTGCACTGCATGACATAT
Organism: Clostridia bacterium; assembly: GCA_034101885.1. Taxonomy (GTDB): domain Bacteria; phylum Bacillota; class Clostridia; order UBA1381; family UBA1381; genus RGIG1988. Next base: position 32,796 of record JAXEIW010000109.1, read on the forward strand.
ACGGCGTTACAAGTATTGTTTTTATTCTGTCCTCTTTATCTTCAAGCGCACGCGAAGCCATTACGGCAGGCACACTGCATCCAAATCCCAAAAGCATCGGTATAAAAGCTCTGCCCGATAAACCGATTTTTCTCATAATCCCGTCCATAACATAGGCAACCCTTGACATATATCCGCTGTCCTCCAAAAAGGCAAGGGCAAGAAAAAGCATAAATATGTTTGGTAAAAATGTGAGTATTCCTCCGACACCCGAAATAATACCGTCAACTATAAGCGATATCATAACATTTCCAACGTGCATATATTCAAGTCCCGTTCGCACCGCCGAAGATATAAAATCCAGTCCCAGCTCAAAATATCCTTTAAGAAAATCACCTACAGTAAAGGTCAAAAAAAATACAAATGCCATTATCAGCAAAAAGGCAGGAATTGCCCATATTCTGTGCGTTAAAATCTTATCAACCGAATCTGTTAATACACTTTTTTCTTCTTTATTTACAAGCACCTCCTGCACAATTTCATGAATAAAATCATATCTTTGATTAATAATCTCCGATTCATAATCCTTCTTTATTATATCTGAAGTGTCTATTTTATACTTTTCTGTTATATCCTTATCATTTTCAAGAAATTTTATGGAGTGCCAACGATAGTTTTTCATATCGGGGTATTTTTCCATAAGACGAGTGCTTATCAAATCTATAATATCTTCTATTTCATCGGAATAAACCATGGCATATTCGTCATGATGACTGTGGATATGCATTCCTTTTGAATGATGATGCTCAACTCTGTCCATAGGCTTATCCTTATGATGCGCAATGGCATGAAGCAGTACGGACAAGCCCGTTCTTTTGCGCGCGGAAACCGGCACAACCGGAATACCAAGCATTTCGGGCAATCTGTGCATATCTATTTCCATTCCTCTTTCCGCAACAATGTCCATCATATTCAGTGCCATAACAACCGGCTTACCCAATTCTATAAGCTGAATTGTAAGATATAAATTTCTTTCAAGCGAAGAAGCATCGGCAACATCAACTATTACATCCACCTCATCCTCCAATATATATTCTCTCGAAAGCTTTTCCTCCATTGTATAAGATGTCATTGAATATATACCCGGCAAATCCACCATTTTATATGTATAATCCTTATAATGCGCCATTCCTTCTTTTTTCTCAACCGTTACTCCGGGCCAATTGGCAACCTTCAGCTTTGCTCCGGTAAATGCGTTAAATAATGTCGTTTTTCCGCAATTGGGATTTCCCGCAAAAGCGACATTTAATGTTTTGTCATCCATAAAAATCTTTCCCTTCAAACTTATTTTGCCATACTCTTTTTAACTTCAATACCTTCGGAAAACGCTTTACCCAATGCGAATCTTGTTCCCCTTATTTTTATAATAACAGCACCTGAAAATTTTCTGTTTAAAATCGAAACGCTTGTATCCTTTGTCATACCCAGCATTTGCAGTCTTCTTTTTATTTTTTCGGGCAGGTCAATTCCCACAACTGTGTAGCTTTCTCCCACTGTTCCTTCCGATAAATTCATTCTAACCCCCCATTTCATTGCTCTTGATTCTTAAAATAGTTTATTATAAATATATGCCGAAAATTTAAAATTACAGTAATATTTTTTAAACTCAGTACCTTATTATTTTATACTAATTACATCAAAATGTCAATCTATAATTTTGTTATATATTTTATGCCGTCCAAAAAATATATTATTACATACTGCATAACAGATGAAAATCAAATAATGTATAAAGTGCTGAAAAATATACTTTTATCAGATATACTGATATTTATGTTTATTTTCTTTGTATGGCATAGGAAAGTTTCCAAAAAAAGAGCGACGAAAATTCATCGCTCTTATTTCCTGCTTATTGAAAAAACAAATTGCTAAGCTTACAATTTTACCGTTTCCCCCAACAGATAAGTTAAAAATAATTAAATTTTAGGAATAATAAATAAATGCATCAAAAAATAATCAAAAAGCCTAACAAATTTTCTTCATACAGGACAAAAAAAGGTAATTAACATTTTATTATCAAACCAAGGATTTGTATATTTTAACAATATCCTCTTTTGTCACGTCTTTAATTGTATTTCCCGGGCTTCCGCTCAAAATAGCATCATGAGCCATTTTGGGTACTGCACTTATAAATTCATCTTTATCTATTCCGTATTCCAAAACACTCGGCACTCCGCAGCTCTTACACAATTCGCCCAAAGCTTTGGTAAACCTGTCTGCGGCTGTTTCATCGTCTTCATTTTCATCTGCGACACCTATGGCTCTTGCAAGAGATGCAAATTTTGTTAAAGCACCATCCTTGGCAAAAGTCATACATTTTTCCAAAAGCATTGCATTTGACAAACCGTGCGGAACATGAAACAGTGCGCCTATCGGTCTGCTCATACCGTGAACTATTGTAACGGACGAATTATTTATACATATGCCCGCCTCAAGAGCCGCCAAGGACATTTCATATCTTGCCGCCGCATTTTCACCGTTTTCATATGCCAACGGAAGATATTTAAATATTCTTTTTACGGCAGAAACGGCAAAAATATCGGTAAGTGGCTGTGCCATTTTTGATGTATATGCCTCAACTGCGTGAGTAAGCGCATCAAGTCCCGTCGAAGCAGTAATGCTTCTCGGAGATGTTTTTGTGTTTTGGGAATCTATAATTGCAATATCCGGTATTAACGATTCTCCTTTTAGCAGCATTTTTACATTGCTTTTCGAATCTGTTATTACAGTAAACTTTGTCGCCTCCGAACCTGTTCCCGCCGTTGTAGGTATAGCGACCATAGGAGAAAAATTGCCTGTAATTTCCTTTCCCATGTAATCGCACAGCTGTCCGCCGCATTTCTCCATAACCGCAATTGCCTTAATTGCATCAAGCGGACTTCCTCCGCCTATACCGATTAGGAAATCACAGCCGTTATTTTTATATATCGAAAGTCCTTCATTTATCATTATATCCGTAGGCTCGTCGGTTATACCGGAAAACACGGCATAAGAACAACCGTTATTTTCAAGTTCTGTTGTAAGTGATTTAAAGCAATCCAACGTTACAACAATTTTACCTGTTACAATTAATGGTTTTTTACCCATCGAAATAATATACGGTATTGCATTTTTTAAGGAATTTTCACCCGTAATAATTTTTTTCGGAATCATAAATTCTCTGCTCATTCGATTACACCTCACTGCAAAATGGTGCGGACACCCGTTTTTTTCACAGGTATCCGTACCCTTTTTATTTTTATTCTGCATCTGCTTTAAGAACAGCATTAAGCATTACTGTTGCTCCTTCGGTACAATGTTCAACAGTGGAAAACTCAGGCTCACAATGTGAAAGTCCATCTTTAGATTGTACAAAAATCATTGTTGTCGGAATCATATATGATGCAAACTGTGCGTCATGTCCCGCACCGGAATGTATATACTGATGCTTAATTCCCGCTTCCTCACAAGCCTCTTTTACATAGCTTACCAATTTTTTATCCCAATATACCGTATCTCTGTTCCACGCTTTTTCAACCTCACAGGTGCAGCCTGCCCATTCTTTGTCAGCACAGCTTTTTACAATCTCAAGAACCTTTTCAAGCACCTTCGGATCTTCGTGCCGAGCATCAAAGGAAAAGTCAAAGTAATCGGGTACACAGGTATGTACGCAGGGATGACATACAACCTCACCTGTTGTATATACCAAATCAGAATAACCAAGCTTGTCTATTTCCGTATGCAAATATGCAAGTGCCTGAGCAGCCGCATAAAATGCATCACGGCGTTTCGGCATAGGGAATGTTCCGGCATGAGTTGTTTGACCGTAAAACTTTATCCTATAATTAAACATACCCAGCACACAGTCAACAACACCCACATCATTTCCGGCATCCTCCAGAATAGGTCCCTGCTCTATATGAGTTTCGAACATATATTTATATTTTTCCGGAGATATTCTGTATTTCTTATCTCCTTTAAAACCTGACTTTTCAAGAGCCTCACCAAAGGTTTTGGTAGGATCCAGTATACTTTTTGATGCCATCATATCCTCATATTTGAACTTTTGTCTTATATCCTCAGGAAGATAGTCATAACAAACAACGCCCGAAATCATCATTGCCGGAGGATACAGTGAACCTTCTTCGTTTGTCCATATCATTGCCGTTAACGGATGTTTGTGAGGAATATTCTCCGAAGCAACGGTTTCAAGAACCTCCATAGCTGACATTACACCTAATATACCGTCGTAATTTCCGCCGTTTTTTACAGAATCAACATGAGAAGCCATAACAATTCGCTTTTCCTTTTCATCACTTCCCGGAAGTGTGGCATATATATTGGCAACGTCATCAATTTCAATTTCCGCACCGATTGCTTTCATGCGTCCGATAAACTCATTCCTTGCCATAATAGCTTCGGGAGAAAGAGAATATCTTGTTATACCGCCATGTCCGGCGTCTCCGAATTTAGAAAAAGTCTTTATTTTATTTTCCATTCTATCTTCACTGCATTTATACATATTAAATCAATCCTTTCCATAATTATCTTTGTTCCGGTATTCTCCAGCAATTTTCAAGAAGGTATATAACATCTTCACTGTGTACATACACAACAGGTCTTTCCGATGAATTTTTAAGTTCTAACAAAACAAGAAATTTATCATCCCAATCCATTATATATGCAACTTTAATTTCCGACTCAAGATTCAGTTTTTGTTTTAAGTCGTCTTTTTCTCTGGCGCACCCATAGATAATACCGTCCCACGGGGTTTTAAAGCTAAGTTTATTTTTTACATTCTTCTTTAAATGTATTTCCACCGCAAATTCTGTTACACCCATAGGAATACTTCTCATGCTCTCGCTGATCGTCCGAAATTTATCGGGAGTAATATAATCTGAAAGCGATCCGAATTCTACATTTTTATAACGTTCCGGCATTGCGGCACCTCCTAACCCAATCAATATATACCGTTAATTTCGCTTATTACTTCCCTAACCTTTGCCATTTCCTCTCTTACCTGGTCGGGAGTAATAATAAGCGGCGGGCAAATAAGAATCATATTTTCATGAGAATATGTCATAAAGCCTTTTGCGGCAAGCTTTCCGATAATAGACTTCATAATACCTGCCGGATCCTTTCCGTATTCAACAAGAGGCGTTTTCTTTTCTCTGTCACGCACAAGCTCAATAGCCGAAAACAATCCTATGTATCTTACATCACCGACAATCTCATATTTTTCTTTTAGTGCTTCAAGTTCTTCTCCCAAAACTTTACCCGAAGCATTTACATTATCAAGAATGTTTACTTCATCATAAAATTTCAAACAAGCAACGCCGGCTGCGCAGGCAAGAGGATGTCCGCTGTAGGTAAGTCCGCAGGAAAGCAAATGTTCGTCAAAATATTCAGCAATTTCCTTGCTTACGCACACTCCGCCAAGCTGCACATATCCGCAGGTTACACCCTTTGCAAAAGATACAATATCGGGTTTAACTCCGAAGTTTTCAAAAGCAAACATTTTCCCTGTTCTTCCAAATCCTGCCATTACCTCATCACAAATCATCATAATTCCAAATTCATCACAGATTTCTCTTACCCCTTTCAGGTATCCTTTGGGAGGAATTATAACTCCGTTTGAGCCTGTTATTGTTTCCATAACAATAGCGGCAACATTGTTTGCTCCTTCATAAATTATTTGTTCTCTAAGCTTTGACACATAGTATTCTGTGGCAGCCTCTTCACTTTCAAAGGATATTTTTTCTCTGTAAATATACGGATCAAAAAATTTCACAAAGCCCGGAGCACCCGGCTCCAACGGGTATCTTCTCGGCTCTCCCGTAAGATTTCCAGCTCCGTAAGTAGATCCGTGATAACTTCTGTATCTTGAGAACACCTTTTGTCTGCCCGTATACATTCTTGCGATTTTTACCGCATTTTCATTTGCATCGGCACCGCCGTTTGTAAAGAAAACCTTACCCATATTGTCCGGCATACGTTCTATAATCATCTTTGCAAGCTCTCCCCTCGGCTCAGAACCGTATGAAGGTGAAAGATAGCAATACTTTTCTGCCTGGTCCTTAATTGCTTCAATAATTTGTCTGTTACCGTGACCTACATTCAAATTTACAAGCTGAGATGACATATCTGTATATCGGTTTCCGTCATAATCCCACATATAAATACCTTCAGCCTTTTCAATAGGTATGGGATTTAATCCCTTTTGTTTTGACCATGATTGTAAATTGTATGTTGTATGATTCTTTTTTATTTCATATGCAGCCTCATTCATTTAAGTCCTCCATTCCGCCGCCTGCGCGGCATAAAACATAATTTTTAATAAATCTTTTTTATTGGTTTTTACGTTACTGTACCATATAAAACCACTTTTTTTACATTAATATTTCTCTGATTGTTTTGTTAAAATCTTATTTATATTAAACGCAAGCAGCAATTCCATTTTTTTTGTACTTGTCAGTTCAAGATTAAATAAAAACTTTATGGATTTTATCTTGCTGTTTACTGTGTTTCTGTGAAAACCAAACTTGTCTGCAACAGCCATAATCGAGCCGTCACATAAAAGATATTGATATAAAACCTCGGCATAATCTGTTTTGTATTCTTTATCATAGGCGAATATTTCACCTATATTTTCCTCCACAAAATTATTTAGTATTTCTTTGTCCGTAACACCGAAAATTATCTTATTTATACCTATATCTTTATAGAACGCAAAATTTTTGCAATTTATTTTTGCGGTTTCATATGCGGAATCCGCCTCCTGCAAAAGCTTTGGAACCGTTTTATATCCTTTGCGCTCGGTTGATATTCCCATAACATAATTTATACCCTTTTGCTCAACAATCGCATCCAATATTTCTGCCAGCTTTATAATGTATTTATCATCGGTATCCTGTCTGATTACTACCATTCTTTCACCGGAAACAAACATTACCGAAGGATAAAATTTTGATTTTGCAAGAATATTCCAAAGCTTTATGTGATTATTCCGTTCCAGCTTCTCGGTTATATTTTTATTATCCTGAAAAAACTTTACAGAAAGGACTCTGTAATGTGTAACCTTACCAAATCCCTGCTGTTCCAAAAAAGGAAAATGTTTTTTACCCTGATAAGGATCGTCTATAAGCTGTTTAAACGCCTCTGCCGCTGTGGTTTCCAATTTCTCATTTTCTATAATTCTTCTGCAAAAATCATATGTAATATCTATAATGTATATTTTCCACGGAAGCGTGAAAATCGGGAAATTTTCATTGTCGCAATAAGTGATAACATCCTGCAGCACCTCAGACAAATAAGGTCCTATATTTATAACAACTCCTGCAGCATTATGCTGTTTAAGTCTTTTTATATAGTCTAAAAGAGGATCTTTTCCGATATGTCCTATACCGGTTGTAAAAATAAGCTCATGACCGTGCAGAAAATCCGGTACCTGACGATCTTCAACCATATGAACCCATCTTACGGGGTTATCCATACCGCCTTTACCTGCTATAAGCTTTAAGCTATATTTAGTATCGGCATCACTGCATAATTTTTTTAAAGTTATTGACATAATAAAAATCCTCCTTTCGATATGACTATGATTTTATTTTCTTTTTGACACGGGCTGATTTTTCGATTGCTTTTACAGGGCAAACCAATGAGCATAAATGGCAGCCGACACATTTTGATCCATTTAGGCGAGGGATTCCGTTTTCTCCGATAATAATTGCCTGATGACCTCCGTCACGGCAGGAAATAAAGCATCTTCCGCATCCTATACACTTTTCTTTATTAATAATAGGATATATAACCGTCGTTCTGTCAAGACACTCCGGTTCTACTATATTTTCAAGTGCTCTGCCTACAAGTTCGGACACATTTTTAATTCCGTTTCGTTTCATATACGCCTTAAGTCCCGAAATCATATCATCTATAATTCTGTATCCATATTGCATTACTGCGGTGGTAACCTGAACATTTGAACATCCGAGAGCAATAAACTCCGCTGCGTCATGCCAATTTTCAATACCGCCTATGCCGCTCAGCGAAATATTTTTCAGCTCACCGCATTTTGCCATATCATTAATAAACCGCAGTGCAATAGGCTTTACTGCTTTACCTGAATAACCGGAAACAGATGTCTTTTTATTAACCGCATTATACGGTATCATGGTTTCAAGGTCAATGCCTGTTATACTTTTAATTGTATTTATTGCGGCAATCCCGTCTGCGCCGCCTTTAACGGCAGCAATTGCCGAATCCTCCATATTTCCTATATTCGGTGTCATTTTTGCAAGCACCGGCAAATCCGTTCCTTTTTTAACACATTCCGTATAATGCTTTACGAGTTCAGGATTTTGTCCCACATCGGAACCCAATCCTTCGCCTACCATCTGAGGGCAGCTGAAATTACATTCGATAATATCTGCACCCGCCTTACTTACCAGCTTTGCAAGCTCTGTCCATTCTTCATCTTTTTCTCCCATAATCGATACAACGATAACCTTTGTCGGATAGTCTTTTTTTAATCTGTGTATAATATCCAGGTTTTCCTCAAGGCTATGATCGGATATTTGTTCAAGATTTTTAAATCCGATAAAAGGCGTATTTTCTTTTCCGATTGCATCAAATCTCGGTGAGGTTTCCTCAGGCTTGATAAATCCTATTGTTTTGTATACGGTTCCTGCCCAGCCCATTTCAAAAGCCTTTGCACACATTTCATAATTTCCCGCTACAATTGAAGATGACAGAAAAAACGGATTCTCACACCTTATACCCATAAAATCAATTGCTAAGTCAGGATATTGCGTATATTCATTTTCCGGAAGTCTTGATATAATTTCCTTTATCCTTATGGGAAAATCATAATGTATACATGCCTTTTCGCAAAGTCCTTCGCAGAAAGCGCATACAGTCTTGTCTATAAAATTTCCGGCACACTCGCTGTTTTCAAATCTCACAGCTCTTATCATTCTTCCGGGATTAAAACTCTTGGGACAAGCCAATGTACATTTTGGATTTTCACACAACAAGCATCTTGCCGCTTCTTCATGTATTTTCATTTTAAACTCCCTTCTGTCGCTTCGCAGCGACACAAACTGACCGGTGAAATAAAATCATGCCGCTTAACTCAGCGAGATTCAATTCCAATTTTTCACGTTATCCTCATCAATTCCGTATGCACTTTTAGCATAACTATTTCAAAGAACATTTAACAAATTTTCCCCAGCCCTTTTCACCTGTAAACACACCGTGGTCATATACCAATCTGCCTCTGGAATAAGTCTGTTCGGGATATCCCTTCAGCGTTTTTCCTTCCCAGATAGTATGGTCGCAGTCGGAATGCATTTTTTCATTGGTTATTGTAAATTCCGTATTCGGATTATATATAACTATATCAGCATCCTTACCTACTTCAATACTTCCCTTGTCCTTACAACCAAATATTTTTGCAGGGTTGGCTGAGCAAAGTTCAACTGCTTTTTCATATGTAATTTTACCTTCATTTGCTGCTGAAAGCATATAAGGATACATATTTTCAATACCGGCACAGCCGTTTGGTATTTTTGTAAAATCGTTCTTACCCCAATCCTTTTCAAAGGATTGAAACGGACAGTGATCTGTTGCTATAGTATCAATGTCACCGCGTTTAACGGCTTCCCACAATGCATCCTGACTTTCCTTTCCTTTCATAGGCGGCGAACATACAAAGTTTCTTCCGTCCTCTCTTTTATACACATCACAGGTAAATTCAAGATATTGCGGACAGGTTTCAGCGTATATTTCATATCCCTCATCCTTTGCCTTTGTGACCGCTTCGACACCTGCTTTATTTGCAAGATGCACAATATATAAAGGAGTATTTAATGCTTTTGCCCATTGAATTGCCCTTATATCCGCTTCTGCTTCGACAAATTCAGGTCGTGACATATAATGATACCATGCGCTTGTTTTGCCTTCTTTTAAAAATTCTTCGGTAAGCGTATTTACAAGCTCGTTATTCTCAGCATGAACACCTATTAATGCGCCGCATTCCTTTGCTTTTTTCAACACCTTATAAAATACTCCGTCACTGACACCAAAATCATATACCATAAATACCTTAAAGGACGGTACACCGAATTTTACTGCATCTTCAATTGAATTTATAAGCTCTCCGCTTACATCCTTTACAGCAACATGATATGAATAATCCACTGCCGCAACCGGCGAACACAAGGCATCTCTTCTTTTAACAGCATCAACCATTGTTTCGCCGAAGTCCTGCAAAACAAAATCAAATACCGTTGTAGTTCCTCCGCATGCTGCAGCTCTTGTTCCGGCAAAATAGTCGTCGGAAGAAATTGTTCCTCCAAAAGGCATTGCCAAATGTGTGTGAGCGTCTATTGCTCCCGGAAGCACAAACTTATTCGAAGCATCAATAACCTTTGTTTCTTCAGAAGGCTCAATATTAATTCCTATTTGCGTTATTTTTCCATCTTCCACGGCAACATCGGCTTTAAATCTCTGTGTTCCGTTTATAACAGTTCCGTTTTTTATTAACAGTTCCATAATCAAAAACTTCCTTTCGATTTCTCGGGTGGAAATATTACTCTCCACCCGATAATATAGCCTTACTTTTTATAAACAAGTACAAGACCCGATCTTTGATAAATTTGTGCTATTTCAACTAAATCCATACCTCCGGCATTTGCCGAAATCAAATTTGATACCCATGTTACACCGAAATCTACAGTACCGTTGTTTACAGCAGTTGTCTCACCTATATCTCCGCCGCCCGATACAATATCAACATTCAAACCGACTTCATCATAATATCCCTTAGCCTTAGCAACGTAATAACCCATAAACTGTGACTGCGGCAGCCATTTTAATTGAATAGACACATCTTTCTTTTCGGGTGTATCGAATTCTCCTGCCTTTGCCGCATCCCAAAATGAAGTATCTCTTATATCATCCAATGTTAAAGATGACAGTTTTTCACTTGCAGCAGAATCGTCAAGCTTTATATATTTTTTTGCCAAATCAAGTGTTTGCTGCATAGCTTCCTCATCCATTTTGCCGTAATCAGATACAGAATTACCCTTTGTATCCGTTGTTACAAGCTTTGCAACCTCCGACGCCATATACTTCTGGTGTTCGGATGATACCGAAGAACCTGCTTCAAAAACAATCTGTGCCGCTTCATCCGGATTTTCACAAGCATATGCCCAACCCTTTAAAGATGCTGCCAGGAATGCCTTTACAGTATTCGGATTAGCTTTTGCAAATTCCTTTGTACAGAAAATATTGTCCTCAAGCATTGCTACACCATGATCGTTCATGTCAATAGTTCCTACGCTGTCACCGTAACCGTAACCGCCTTCATAGTCATTTACAACCAGTCCGAGCTCATTATATGTCATGGCCGATGCAAGTGTAATTGAATCATCATCAAATCCATCCATGTCGAATGACTGAACAAGATAATCAGTACTTTGACCGTATTTTGTTAAAATGGCTTGAATCTCATATTCATTGCCCAATCCCCAGTTACCTACTTTTCCGTCTTTTTCTGCTGCAACAATTCTCTCTTCATCTGTCAGTTCCTTTGCTTCTTCTGACGTTTCCTGTGTTTGTTCGGGCTCCTGAGCCTCTTTTTCACCGCCGCATCCGCAAACGGATACCGCCGCAAAAGCAATTAATGCCATCATTGCCCATAATTTTCTTAACTTCATAACAATTACCTCTTTCTTTTTTTGATATTTATATAATTGAATACGGAAAATTTAATGTTTTCTCCGTTTCAAGAATATACTTTCCGCTGCCAAAAGCAGCATAAATAAAACTATACCTATAAGACAGGCAACAACTATATATGCCCAAGCTGTTGCATATTGTGCAATCAGAATGTTCTCTCTGATCTGCCTGCCCACACCCGTTCTGTACTCTGCAAAATATTCACTTACCAAAGCTGTGATAACGCTTGACGGAACACTTACCTTAAGTGCTGTGAAAATATACGGAATACTGTTGGGTAATCTTAATTTCATAAATACTGTTTTTTTATCCGCCGCATACGATTTCATCAAATCCAGCGAAAACGGTTTTAGTTCAGTAAGACCTCTATGTGCATTTATGCTCATTGATGCCATACACATAAGCGTTACTACTATAATCTTTGCAACCATGCTCCTGACCGATGCCTCGGAGCTTACATCCTTTGTCCAATTCATAATTACCGGTGCCATCGCAACAATAGGTATTGCGTTAAAAGCCGAAATCACGGTAAGTCCGCCTCTTCCGAAGCCCGGTGACAATGTAGCTCCTATTGCCGCTAAATAACCGAGAACAGAACCCAGTATCAAACCGATAATTATTACAATTACAGATGACGCTACATTTTCCAGTATCTTATCGGAATTTTCCGATATGATTTGGAAAATTCTTGTTGGATACGGCAAAATATATTCATCGGTTTTAAATAAAGTATGCAGCACTCCATTCTGCCACATAATCAATATTAATACTCCAAATATCAAAGGATATAATAATGAGGTTACAGAATCAAAATTAATCTTCTTTTTAATCATACTCATCACTCCCTTTAATTTTTAGATGTTCTTTTATACGGACACAAAATATATTCCAAAAGTCCCATAAGCGAAAAGCTGAGAATACCGACTATTGCACTGAAAAATACAATTTGCCAAAATACATATCTTGTCATAGCGCCTTTTAATGCCTGAGAAAGAAGACATCCGAGTCCGATTCCTCCCTGAAGCGTATCAACAAGAATTGACGCCGTTATTGCCATTGGTGCGGATATTTTTAATCCCGTGAAAAAATATGGTATACATGACGGAATCATGTTTTTTATGTATATCTGAAATTTATTTGCGGCATATGAATACATTAGCTCATGTTTTTCTTTCTGTACCGCCTTGAAGCCTGCCAATGTATTTGTTGCCACAGGATAAAAGGTTAGTATTGCCGCTATAACTATACGGCTTACGGTAATATCGCCCGTTAAAGCATTTATAATAGGCGCCATACCTAAAATAGGTATCATCTGTATAAGCATCAAATAAGGAAATGCGATTTTTTCAATAGGTTTTAATAAGCTCATTAAAAGCGCCAATACAAATCCGCATATAATTCCAACCACATAGCCTATCCCTGCTCTTGAAAGTGTTGCAGCAGCATTTTCAATAACCATCTGAATTGCCGTCTGTCCGCCGTTTATTGTTCGTTTACTCATTACAGATTCTATAATTCCGCTTAAATGCGGTAATATATTTTCAGGAGTTCTTTTTGTTGCCGCAACAATAAATGCACATATTTCCCAAACAGCAATTATTAAAACAATCCATACAATCGTCATAAAGTATTTTGTTTCTGAAAGTTCTTTTAGTTTTTTCATTTTTATGCTCCTTTCTTGCAAAGTCATCATAAATCTTTAAAGTAAATACCATATGGTAAGATTTATCGTTTTTTCCGGGTTACACACCTTCAAAGCTGTTCCTGACCTTCGCTACAAGCTGTGTAAATTCAGCAGTGCTTTTCATGGCAATTGTTCTCGGTCTTGGTAAATCTATATCGACCACCGCAGAAAGCCTGCCGGGATGAGGTGAAAGGACACAAACCTTATCCGAAAGAAATACAGACTCCTGAATATTATGCGTTACAAAAATTATTGTTTTATTTGTTTTTCTCCATATCCTTAACAAATCCTCATGAAGTTTTTCTCTTGTAAATTCATCAAGTGCGGAAAACGGCTCGTCCATTAAAAGTATTTCGGGCTGTATTGCAAGTGCTCTTGCAATTCCGACTCTTTGCTGCATTCCTCCGGACAGCTGATTGGGATAATGATTTGCAAATTCGGTAAGTCCAACAAGCTCAAGCATCTTCATTGCTCTTTCTTCGCTTTCCTTGGTAGGTATATGCATAATTTCAAGAGGCAGCATAATATTTTTTTTAACTGTTCTCCATTCATACAAAACAGCATTTTGGAACACAATTCCGTATCTTCTTTTAAGCCTTGCTTCTCGCGGTGTTTCACATGCAATTTTTATATCTCCCGAAGTCGGTGTAAGCAAATCCGCAATAATTCGTAAGAGTGTTGTTTTACCGCATCCGGACGGTCCCACAAGTGAAACAAATTCACCTTTTTCTATATCCAAACTTACCCCTGTAAGCGCCGTAACATCTCTGCCGTCGTTAGTCTGATATACCATTCCGATATTCTTAAGCATAATTTCCGTATTATTGCTGTCACCCATATCAATCAACCCTTTCCGATAAAATTCAATAAAAATACGGCAGCCGAAGGAATCTTAACCCAGACGCCTTTGCCTGCCGCATATTAGCAATCTAATAAAGAAAGCAACGAACAAATACATCAACCGACGCCTTTGTCCGCTGCTTTTTTCTTTTTGAATTACTATGTTGTTATCATACACTATTAAACTTTACTTGTCAATATGTTTTTTTCAATTTGTTATTAAAACACAAACATTCTTTTCTTTGTTTGTGCTCAAGCACATTATTATTTTGTAAATTCCAAATCCACTGTTTTTAAATGATTTCGGTTTAGACAATGTATGCGAGAGTATGCTGCCATAAATGATTTGGGATAAATACTCTGACGGTAAATGTTTTTTAATAACCTTTTTCTCTTAATATATATCCTTTTTCATCAAAACTGTACTTATTTCCTTTCGGCGTAATCAATACTTTACTTACATTTTCAGGAGCATGAATTTTAATAATGAATTCATGTTCTTTTACTTTCCATTCAACTTTTACATCTCCGTATCTTGTAGGTACAGAACCCTGCGCATAATCCAAATTCAAGATTTTTGGACTTATTATAATTTTGTCATCAAATACACACTTTACCCCTAAAACATCAGACATAAATTCATACAACGGCGCACTGCTCCAAGCGTGACATTCACTCCTTGTATTTTCGGGGTATGTTTCACACCATGTTGTACAGTTATAATCAATCATTCTTTTCCAGCCGTCAAACATATTTGGCAATAAATCATGCATATCACACTTGTCAATTGCCCTGAACAAGTAAAACATCATGGAAAATGATACTTTACTTATATTATCATCAAATATGTGACTCATTATTTTCTTTGCTTGTTCTTTATTTACAATTTCACATAAGACGGCCCATATAATCGTATGTACACTATGATTTTTATTTTTATTTCCGTCTGTATACAGTTCCCCGTCAAAACACAAATCATTAACTGTTTTTTTCAAAGCTTCATATCTTTGCGTATATTCAAGCGAATAATTTCTTTTATCAAGCTTTTCACAGATATATGCCGCATCCTTTAATGCCCGAAGATAATACATATTATAAACAGTTATAATATCCCCGTTATCTATATTGGGAACCCCTTTATCCCAATTTTCTACCCAATCTACAAAATCCCAGTAACATGATGTGCTTATATAACCTTGCTTTCTGACTGTATTATCAAAATAATTCAATATTTTGTCCATTACACCAAGATACTCATACACAAAATCCGAATCCTTTGAATAATCAAGATAATCTCTCAGAAGAAATATCCAGAAAAAAGAAAATCCGGGTATTATCTGCACACCTGTATTTGGATAATTGGCACACAGCAATCCTGATGAAATCTGAGAGCCTGCCAAATCATCAATACATTTTTTTATCAGCCTTACATCATTTGACATTCGCATCGAAACATTTGCTTCAATTGCCGTGTCCATTTGATACTGCTGTTGCTCATAATGCGGGCAATCAACAAATATTTCATGCATACAGCATAGCATAGTGTTAATACTTATATCATACATTTTATTAAAAATTTCATCGGAACATTTGAATTCAGATGTAATATCCAAAGGATAATTTATTCTTTTTGCGCAAATCTCCTTTATTGCTTGGTCGGGATTTTTTGTTTCTATACGAATAAATCTAAATGCGCGAAACCAATATGTCTTAAATGTAAATACATTCTTTCCGGTATGTACTTCATCATGCATTCCATAAAGCTCACCTGAAGTATCATTTCTTTTTTTCTTTCCATCAGGAAAAGTATAACATTCCGAATATATTATTTTAATATCACTTTCCGGGGCTGCCGTTACCTCAACTTTGGCACATACATATTCACCGGCATCAAATTCAATGAAATCATCTCCCTTTTTCACAATCTTAAAACAAACCTTTTTGTTAGGATAAATCATAGGAATAGGTCTTGGACGTAAAAACATATCATTTTGTATACATCCCCAATCCGCTTTTATTGCACCCGAAAAATCATACTCATAATCACAAGCTTTTTCAACATTAAAAATATCAGGTGAAACATCAGCATATACTTTTTCACTCGGTGCAATACTGTCCATGTAACCATTTGCGCGGAAAAATTCATGTCCGTTTCTGTATGAACATTTCCACGAAAGCTCTGATGAAATTTCATTATTATCGGACACAGCATTAAAAATCAAAATTGGTTTCTCATTTTTAAATACAGTAGCAAATTGACCTGATGTTGTTAAATGCATAACTTCTACCCGTATATTATTTATTCCCTTATTCAAATCAACTTCTACCGAATCGTAATACCGAACGTCCTTTTTCCCTCTGCAAGGGCCTTCACAAACATATTTCTCGTTGATATATAAAATATATCTTGCCGATGCAAATATGTTTATTTTATACCTTTCGTTTTCAGGAATTACTGCTTCTTTAGAAAACTCATAAATTCCGCTTTTTGCATATTTACTGTTTACAGTAATAAACTTTGCCATAATAATCCTCCATTCTGATGTAGGAAACCATCATATTTCGTGTAAACCTCAAATTAAACTCTAAAATGACTATATAATGACTGCTGAACAATTATGAAACGCAGCCGCATAGCGGCTTACAAACGTTTCATAATTGTTTGGGTGCAAGAGTTTTGTGCGTTTTTGCAAAAAAACTTGCTATAATCTAAGTGTTTTTTTCTGTAAATATCTCTGATATGTGACTATATATCGCTTGCAGTCATTCCTTTTACATATATGATATTTTAAAAACCTCCAAACATGACATTTTTATTATATATCATCTTGGAGGTTTCGTAAATTGTTTATGCAAGATTAGTTATTGACCGGCACAAACAAAGTATTGTATTATTTTTTCTTACATACCAAATAATTCAAATTTACCGTTCAAATATCTTTTATTTGAAATATTATTCTTGTACAGGAGCAATAACAACCGTGTGTTCTGTCGGTTTTGCAAGCTCTTTCGCAGCGGCTGCATAACCGGTAATCAAATCCCATCCTTCCTGTTGATTCGGCTTTTGTTTGTAAATATTGTATTCGGATAGTGTTGTTTTGCCGAAATATTCATTAAGAGCGACTAATTCGTTTTCCTTTCTGGTTTCATTATTAGCCCATTTAGTTTCTATTGCCGCTTTTAAATCATCATATGTAAAGGCTCCCGGATAATACACCATAAAAGCTGCGAACCTTTGCGCAATCCATCTGTAATAATTTTCGATTGTCGCTTTATTACAGATTTCTTCATATGAAGCAAGTGCGCTTATCTGTCCGGGATTATTTTTATCGGTAGCAATATTTACTCCTGATGCCAGTTCATCGGCAGTATAGGTTTTTGTAAGATCAACTCCGTCAATCATAATTTTATAATTGCCGTCGGACAATCCTGTAACTGTGATTAATTCCTTATTAAGATCCTCTGTTACAGGCAGCCCGAGAGTATCTTCCGCATACTTATACTCACTCGATACGGGCATTGGAAGCGCATTCGGACGATACTTATATGTAATACTGTCAGCAGACGCATTAATAAGCTCCGCTTCTGCATTAACAATTTCTCCAAGCGTATTTGATGCTGCGTCAATATTAACACTTGCAACAACAGATGAATTTGCAGCGCTGCCGTCTGCAAGCTTTGCGTTTTTTGCGAAGAAATATCCCATAACAAATCCACCGTTTGAATCGGGATGAACTTGATCAACATCATTATCAGTCATAACATTTATTGTTTTATCTTGACTTCTTATTCTTTGAGTAAGATCGGTTGTTTC
>JAXEIW010000110.1:0-2943 GCA_034101885.1 Clostridia bacterium
GATATTTTTCCGATAGCAAAGGGTTGAAAGCTATAGAAGATTATGATATTCCGCTTCTTTCCGTCGGAGCAAAGGATGACGATAACGACGGCGTTTGCGACTTGTGCGGTAAATCTATGCCTGTTTATACAAAGGTTACAAGCGCCGATGAAATTGTTATGGGTAATAAATATATTCTTGTATCGAAAATAGGCGAAAGTTTATATACCCTACAATTGCCCGAAGCAGGTAAAAACGATTATTACGACTTGGGAAATTCCATGACAGCAAAGATAATTACCGCGGAGGATGACGGTAAAATTAAATTCAACAGTGCGAAAAGTGCAGAAGCAATTATGATTAATCTCGGCTTTGCCTATGAGTGTACCGACCTTGATAACGGAAGTATTCGTTACGCACTGCGCACAACTACGGGAAACAAGGTGCTGAACTTTGAGAGCTACGGCAGTTTTACCCTTATGGAACGTGCAAAATACGGCTGGAGAATCGCGTTAAACGATGACGGTTCGGCGAAAATGTCCGATGTTTACGAAGAGAACCTTGAGGATTGGAACGCCGGAAGCGGAAAGCTTTGCGTTTACAAACATTGGGATACGGACTTGAACGCAAGCGTGTTCTTCTCTTCCTCGGACAAAGAGGCACATACCACGGAGAACACTTATAGCATTACAAAGTGGCCCGTTTACCTCTATCGTCTTACGGAGACCGGAACGGTGAACGGTACCTTGTACACCTTAAATGATGCAAAATCCCCAGTTTCTCAAAGCATTGAGGTTCCATCGGCATCTGCCGCCGCAATTTCTAATATTTCGGGGGTGTCGCAGGCACTGACGAAGGATGCAATTAACGGCTTTGTCACAAAGGCGGCAGCCGAAGAAAACGTGCGCATGAATGTTGTTGTGGGGATTACGGCAAGTGCTTCCACCGAGGCAGACAAAGAAACGGGAACCGGCGCAAGCATTACCTACACAATCAGTCCGAAAGTCAATATTGCAACGGCTTCGAATCCTACCGGAACCGCGTATGATATTCCGGATACAGCCTTTGACGGCTCTCCCATGAAGGTAATGCTCTATACCGGCGGAATCAATCCGCAGCAGATCGTTCATATCAAGCAGGACGGTACAAAGGAATACTTCTATCCGGAAGGGTCGGAGAAGGTCGTTCAAAATGGTGAAAAAGCGTTCACAATGAGCATGGACAGCAATAAAAATACGTATGTTACTCTTACCGTAACGGAATTTTCCGACATCAAGCTGCTGGAAACGCCGGAAACACCGGAAACATATGAATTTTCTATATCGGATTATAATGAAAAGATGGGCACTGTAATGGTGTCCTGTGCGGAAGCCGGAGAATATGCCTTGATATTTGCGGATTATGAAAAGGATAGATTAAATGATATGAAAATGGAAGTTTTGGACTTTGACGCAGGGCTAAACCCTGTCCCTCTTCCGAAGGAACTCACAATTTCCTCCGGCGATAAAATCTTTCTTTGGGAAAACATGGAAGCTATAAAACCGCTTTGCGAGGCATACACGATAAAATAAGAATGAAATGAGCAGCCGCAGAAAGCTCGTAAAACAATAAAGAGAGGATAACGATATGAAACACAAAAAAATACTATGCGCTTTATGCGGTATATGCCTGATTACTTCAATGGCGGGATGCGGTGTAAGCAAAAACAAAGAACCCATACAACTCACGCTTTGGCATGTGTACGGAGAGCAGGTGGCATCCCCCATTAATGAATTGCTTGATGAATTTAACAGCACGGTCGGACAAAAAGAAGGGATCCAAATTACCGTAACATCTGTATCAAATTCCAACAAAATACATAACGGAATTTTAGCAGCGGCAAACAACGAGCCGGGAGCGCCTGATTTGCCGGATATATTTAACTGTTATCCGAAAACCGTGTCCGCAATGCAGGATTCGGATATGTTGGTAGATTATAGAGATTATTTTAGTGACGAGGAGCTTAAAGGTTATATAAAGGAGTTTTTGGATGAGGGAACCTTTGATGAACGATTGCTCATTTTCCCGGTTGCTAAGTCCACGGAGCTTCTGTTTATCAATAAAACCTTGTTTGATCGTTTTGCAAAGGAAACGGGAGCAAAATTAGATGACCTTGCTACATGGGAAGGACTGTACAAAGCGGCGTCATTATACGCGGAGTGGAGTGGAGGTAAGGCGTTTTTGGCAAACGATTACCCCTTTCATTATTTTCAAGTAGGTGTGCAGGCACTTGGCGAGGATTTCTTTCGTGACGAACAATTTTCCTTTTGCCAATCGTATCAAACGGCATGGGATGTGCTTGCACCGGCTGCAATAAAAGGCGGTGTATGGCTTGGAGAGGGCTATGCCACAGAGGCGCTGCGTACAGGTGACGCCATTGCAACCATTGCTTCTTCGGCAAGTGTGTTGTATTATAAAAATATTGTCACATATGAGGATAATACATCGGAGAAAATTGAAATTATTTCTATGCCATACCCATCCTTTGAAAATGGAAAAAAGATGGTTATTCAGAGAGGCAGTGGGTTTTGCACGGTGAAATCCACGCCGGAGCGTGAAAAGGCAGCATGTACATTTATCAAATGGCTGACAGAGCCGGAACAAAATACGAAGTTTGTAACATTGCTTGGCTATGTCCCTGTATGTTACGAGGCTTATGATAAGTATTTAATCAAGGAAACGGAGCAGATTGAAGATCCGAAATACAAAGATTTATATAAAACAATACAAGATATTAATCCTGATTATGAATTCGTTTATCCGCCGCGCTTTGACAGTTATCTTGATTCTGAAACAGCATTTACCGTCACCGTTCGGCGGCTGCTTTCAGATGCCCGACAAGAATATATAGATATAGTGGATGCGGGAGAAAATCCTGATTCGGCTGTATATGACATATCTGATAAATACTTTGCAAAGCTGCAA
>JAXEIW010000111.1:0-5581 GCA_034101885.1 Clostridia bacterium
ATAAAATAAATAGATACTTTCATTGTCTATAAAGAATAACAAAAATATTAATCCAGCGTTATAATATAAATAAGAAAATTTAGCAGGCATTTTTAAGTATGTCTGCTTTTTCTTTAGAAATTTTGAATGTTACACAATGTCCTTTTGTAAATAGAAAAATGGGATGTTTAGGTACTTCAAAATTTTTGAGAAATAAAATAAGTTTTGAATGTGACATAACTTGTTTTAGTAAAAGATGTTTGGAATGGAAAAATGTAATTATGTAGTATAATGATAGTGTAAGCTAAAGATTTTATAACTAATATAATTAAGTACTGGAATGAATGGACAGAAGATTATAAGAATTTTAAAGTTAATAAAGAATTCATTTGGTATAATATAATCAAAGATAAAATAGAAGAAACCTATAAGCTATAAATACTAAGTTTAATAAATTAGAATTTTTAGGGATGATAAATCAAAATTTTTATTTTGTGAATGGAGGAAAAATTATGAATGGAGAAATAGAACAAATGAGTAATATTATCATAAGCACAAGAAAAGCCATCCATAATAAAGAAAAGATACAATACAGCTTAGATAAATATATAGCATCAATAAAATTTATATTTCTTTCAAGAGGAAAATTTATTAAAAAGACTAAAATAGCAAATTCTGTTAGTGATTGGTTTGATATATGTAAAAAACAAGGATTAGAAGATATTAAATTTATTATTCCTATATCTGTAAAAGATAGATATATATTAGGTTTTTCAAACACTTCTCAAGATTCGATGGTTTGCTTTTGGAATGACAAATCCAGTACTTATTTTACTAGCAGATGGAAATATGATAGTGATAATCAAGGATGGAAAGTTGTATATGAAGAGCATGAATGGAAAGATGCACCAAGAAGGAAAACATCTTTTGTTAATCGTACAGAAGAATTTAAGCAAGTATTATTAGACATAGAAACACTCGCAAATAGAATAGATTTTGAGAATTTTGCCAAGATTTTTCATAGAGCATATGAATCATTATGTGGTTATTCATATGAATATAATAACAATTTGAAAGTAAATCTTCCCGATGCGTTTAGAGGCATATATTTGGCAATAATGGAGGCAGATGTATTTGGTGCAATGGGCTCATGGAATGACTCTCCACCTTATTACGCACATGAAAAAGGATTAGATAAAGAGTATGATGAATTATCAAATAAATTACTTGAACAATTACGATATAATTTAATGTATGTTGTTAATGAATGTTGGAATTAAGAAATTGTTTTTTTCTTTGTGCAAAAGTCTTGACAAATTCCAGTATGGAAATGGGAAGATAAAGAACCAGATGAAAGTTGTGATTTGTTAGTAGAATTCGATGCAGACCTGATGCTTATAGTAATATTATGGAAATTTAAGGAAATATAGTTTTACTTATATGGTTGCAAAATTCATGCGTTTGTCCTGAAAAGAAGAAACCTTAATATTGACATTATAAAGAAAAAATACTATAATGAACGTTGTTCATCAAAGAGAGGGTGGTTATGTTGAATACAGGTATTACATCAAAAGAAGCTATCTTGCAGGTGTGTCGTGATATCGTTGCTTCTAAAGGGCTAGCTGCAGTGAATATGCGCTCTGTTGCTGATAAATCTCAAATTGCCCTTGGAACATTATATAACTATTATGACAATAAAGATGAGTTGCTGCTTGCAACAGTGGAAGAAATATGGAAAGATATTTTTCATATGGATCACAGATATCCAGCAGAACTGTCTTTTCCAAAATATGTAGAGTATATTTTTGAATGTGTTCAAAAGGGGGCAGAAAACTATCCTGATTTCTTCTCCGCACATTCTATCTGTATTGCCAATTCAAAGAAAGAAAAGGCAAAATGTACGATGAAACATTGTTTCAAACATATGAAAGAAGGATTGCTCGAAGTCTTGCAGGCAGATAGCAATGTTTCCGTGGATGCGTTTTCAACATCGTTTGAGAAACTGGACTTTATCGACTTTGTGTTAGATAATTTATTGATGTTGCTTGTACAGGGGAAAAAGAGTTGTGAGATGCTTATTGAAATCATTCAAAGAACAATTTATTAATATAAGAAGCTCCGTCATTTGACGGTTTTTCTTTTGAAATATTATGAACAGCGTTCACCTAAGGAGGAAAGAAAAATGCAGGCAGCTTTTGAAACATTATTTGACATTATGTATCTGGTGTCAGTTATTACACTTGGAGTCACAATGATTCGCCAGAGCAATGGAAGACGACAATATTTTTTATATGGTCTGATGGCGGTTGTCCTTGGATGTGGAGATGCATTTCATCTTATGCCAAGAGCAATTGCACTTTGTACAACCGGATTGGAAAATTTTACAGTGTCACTTGGCATTGGAAAAATGATCACATCCGTTACAATGACATTATTCTATGTATTACTCTATTATGTATGGCGTGTCCGTTATCAGGTAGAGAACAAAAAAGAACTTACAATCACAGCATGGGGATTGGCACTGTTACGTATCGTTCTATGTCTGATGCCACAAAATGCATGGACCAGAGTAGAAGCACCGCTATCATGGGGAATTTATCGAAACATCCCATTTACAATCCTTGGTGCAGTGATAGTGATTCTTTTTTATCTCAGTGCGAGGACAGAGCAGGATAAACCTTTTCGTTTTCTGTGGCTTGCAGTAGTCATAAGTTTCGCCTGCTATATCCCGGTAGTATTGTTTGCAGATATGGTGCCACTGGTCGGAATGTTAATGATTCCAAAAACATGTGCCTATGTATGGGTTGTCTTAATTGGATATAAAGCTATGAAAGGAAGTAATTGAAAGTGAAAAAGTATTTGAATATCTCACTGATTTATGCAATTTTAGCATTGATTAGCGGAGTTTTTTACCGTGAATTTACCAAATGGAATGAATATCATGATGTAACTACACTAGGAAAAGTTCATGTACATTTATTTATAATGGGCATGATGATTTTTTTAATCATAGCATTGTTTTCAGCACATCAGGAATTGAAGAAAGATAAGACGTTCCGCGTCTTTATGTGGGTATATAACATTGGAGTACCTATTACCGCAGTGATGATGGTGGTACGCGGTATTACTCAGGTTCTGAATATATCTTTGTCTACTGTGGCGAATGCTGTTATTTCAGGAATCGCAGGAATTGGACATATCCTAACCGGAGTTGGAATTATTCTTCTTTTGGTTTCCTTAAAAAAGACAGCAGAGAATGGAAGGTGATAATATGAGAAGGCCATCTCTCTTCCATGTGAAAAATCGTACGTTACTTGCTATTGCCGGTTGTGTCTGGATGCTTGCCGGATTTAATGTGGCAAGGCTTGGCATACTTTCTTACAGGAAAATATCCTCGGTTTTAGTGATGCATATCTTATTGTCTACTCTTGTTTTTATTGCTTTTGGATTGATGTTTTATAAAATGAGTATAAAGCATACAAAACGAATTAAGGGATATAAGGAAGAATTTCGTCCGATTTGGCATTTCTTTGATATCAAGGCATATTGCATTATGGCATTTATGATGGGTGGAGGAATCTGGCTTCGTAGTTCTGGATTGGTACCAGATATATTCATTGCAGTGTTTTATACTGGGCTTGGATGTGCGTTAACATTGGCAGGAGTATTGTTCTGGGTAATGTATTTTCGTTTTTATGATGATAGTGAAGAGATGTAATTTTATGAAGATGAAATTAAAATGATTTACATTATTAGTAGCACTTATTTATGTAGGTGCTATTTTTATGTAAAAATTTAAATATTGTAAAGAAATCTTTAACATTTTTTTAACATCACTCTTATTTTATAGATAACTGAAATTTATTAATATTACTTTTAGAATAACAAGAAAGTAAACTAAATATTTTCAAATTAAAAATGGAGGAATATAAAAATGAAAAAATTAAAATGTATACTGTCATATTGTGTGATGATAGTAATGTTTGTATTTATTTTTTGTGGTATAAATATTATTAATGTTTCAGCAAGTGAGAGGTTTAATACAAGTAATGGTTATTTTGAATATGAAATAAAAGATAATAATGAGATAACTATTACTAATTATTTTGGAACAGATACAGAATTGAAAATTCCAAGTGAGATTGATGGAAAAAGTGTGACAAGTATAGGGAATGAGGCATTTGGTGATTACATTGGTTATACAAGTATAATTATACCAAACTCAGTAGCAAATATAGGGAGAGGTGCATTGAAAGGACCTGGTAGTAGCTTGACAAATATAAATGTAGATAAAGAGAATAAATATTTTATTAGTGAAGATGGTATTTTATTTAACAAAGATAAAAGTGAATTGATATGTTATCCTTGTAAGAAAAAAGATGAATCATATACAATTCCAGATTCAGTAATAAGTATAGGGGAATATTCATTTTATGGATGCAGTAGCTTAAAAAGGGTAATAATTCCAAACTCAGTGGTAAGTATAGGAGAATCTTCATTTTGTAAATGTACTAGCTTAAAAAGTATAAAAATTCCAGATTAAGTAACAAATATAAAAAGTTATGTATTCTCAAGCTGTATTAGTTTAACAAGCATAACAATACCAGATTCAATAACAAGTATAGAAGGAAATGCATTTTTAAATTGTCACTTTCTAAAAAATATAAAAATTCCAAACTCAGTAACAAGTATAGAAAATTGGGCATTTTCAGGTTGTGACGACTTAACTATTTATGGATATAAAGGCTCATATGCAGAAACTTATGCAAATGAAGAATTGATTCAATTTAGAGATATAAATAATCAGACGTTAAATATGGAAAATTTTAAAGTAAATGATGATATATCACCACAAAAAGTAGAAACAACAAAAACAAGCAATTCAAACATTACTATTATAGTAATAATTTCAATTGGTATTGGTATTATTATCTTATTATGGATTTTATTGATTTAAATCAAAGAAAAGTTTTAGGTTATAATAAATTAATAGTTGGTAATGTTTATTTTTTATAATATTTTTAATTATTTTAAAATATAAAGACAAATAAAGGCATTTTCTATATAAAATAAATAGATACTTTCATTGTCTATAAAGAATAACAAAAATATTAATTCAGCGTTATGAAGGAATAAATTAATATGGTTAATGTTCAAAAATTTCTTTTAGAAAATGTAGATAATGAAGATGGAACTTATGCATTAGTGTCTTATAATGGTATTATTGAACCTACATGGTTTTCTTTTATTATGGATTATATTATGTAGACACTTTTTTTGATATATCTTTCAATTTTAAATTATTTCTTTTAGCACGAGGATACCACACAAAAAGTGTTGATTGGATTTTCCATAAAGTTCGAGACCAATTAGGAGAAAATAAAATATTTTCATCATTTTTTTTGTTTAGTATATTTTTAACAAGTCTTTTTATTGCATAACCTAAATTTTTATTTGGTCCATGTCCAAGTGGAATATCTGAAATGAATGGAAGCATTTCTCCTGCACCTATTCCTAGTGCCTGTCCCCATTCAGCACCAACAGATTCACACCATATTTTCATTTGTTCAATCGCAACATGATTTTGTTTTCCTTCAAAAAA
>JAXEIW010000112.1:0-4488 GCA_034101885.1 Clostridia bacterium
ACACCTTATGTGCCTTTTGGTACTTTTGGGCAAACAAAAGTACATATATTTCAACATATAACGTTGCAGGCAATAAAAATCAGCGGATTAACACTTGTTATTTTAAATAATTACGCATCTAAACAATAATTTATCCGCATAGGTGAATAGTAACATTAAATGTAGCATTATTTATACACCTGTAAAAAAACGCTTGACAATAAACTGCAGTATATGATAAAATTATTGTTGGAAATAATCTTCAAAAGTGTTTGACATATTTTGATAAAGGAAATGATTGTTATTAAAAATGTGCATTACTTAAGTTTCTTCATAAAGGAAAATCATATAGTCATTATGAAGACAAAACAGCAAAAAAATTGGATAATAATGTTAAAAATAGCTATATACAAAATGTTATATGGTTATAAAAATTTTGCTATTGCAAAAAGTTAAAAAGTTTGTTAAAATATTAACAAAGAAACGGTTAAAGCGATTTTATAAATCACTTTGTCTGAATAAAAAAGTTAGGAGAATAGCTTATGAGCAAAAAATATGAAATTGTGGACAGTATTGAAACACTTGAGGCTGCTATAAAAAGAATCAGAGCGGCACAGGAAAAGTTTTCAAAGTTTTCTCAGGAACAAGTAGACAAAATCTTTAAAGCAGCAGCTATCGCCGCAAACAAGGCAAGAATCCCTCTTGCAAAGATGGCGGTTGAGGAAACCGGAATGGGTGTGGTTGAGGACAAAATCATGAAAAACCACTATGCTGCCGAATATATATACAACGCATACAAAGATACAAAAACCTGCGGTGTAATTGAAGAGGACAGTGAATTCGGAATAAAGAAGGTTGCAGAGCCTATCGGTGTAATTGCAGCTGTTATTCCCACAACAAATCCTACATCGACTGCTATATTTAAAACATTAATATCGTTAAAAACAAGAAACGGTATTATTATAAGTCCTCACCCCAGAGCAAAGAAAAGCACAATTGAAGCTGCAAGAATAGTTTTGGAAGCAGCAGTTGAGGCAGGTGCTCCGGAGGATATCATCGGTTGGATTGACGTTCCGAGTCTTGAGCTTACCAATTTGGTTATGAAAGAAGCGGATACAATACTTGCAACAGGCGGCCCGGGAATGGTTAAAGCCGCATACTCAAGCGGTAAACCGGCATTGGGCGTAGGCGCCGGAAACACACCTGCAATTATTGATGACAGTGCAGATATTTTGTTGGCTGTAAACTCAATAATTCATTCAAAAACATTTGATAACGGTATGATTTGTGCTTCGGAACAATCTGTAATTGTTTTGGAAGGCGTATACAATAAAGTTAAGAAAGAGTTTTCTGACAGAGGCTGCTACTTCCTTAATAAAGAAGAAACAGAGAAGGTAAGAAAGACGATTATTATAAACGGTTCTTTAAACGCTAAAATTGTCGGTCAGAAGCCGTATACAATAGCAAAGCTTGCAGGCGTTGACGTACCCGAAGAAACAAAAATAATTATCGGAGAAGTAACAAGCGTTGAATTAAGCGAAGAATTTGCTCACGAAAAATTATCTCCGGTACTTGCAATGTACAAAGCAAAAACATTTGAGGATGCATTAAACAAAGCCGAAAGATTAATAGCAGACGGTGGATTCGGTCATACTTCTTCTGTATATCTTAACGTTGCATCAGAGCAGGAAAAGCTTCAGGAATTTTATTCAAGAATGAAAACCTGCCGTGTTCTTGTAAATACACCTTCTTCACAGGGCGGTATCGGTGATATGTATAACTTCAAGTTAGCTCCGTCATTAACTCTGGGCTGCGGTTCATGGGGCGGCAACTCAGTTTCCGAAAACGTAGGTGTTAAGCATTTGTTAAATATTAAGACGGTAGCTGAGAGGAGAGAAAACATGCTTTGGTTCAGAGCGCCTGAAAAGGTTTATATTAAAAAGGGTTGTCTTCCCGTTGCACTTGACGAATTAAAAAATGTAATGGGCAAGAAAAAGGCATTTATAGTAACAGACAGTTTCCTGTATCATAACGGATATACAAAACCGATTACCGATAAGCTGGATGAAATCGGCATAACACACACAACATTCTTTGATGTTGCTCCCGATCCTACATTAGCTTGCGCAATTGCAGGTGCAGAACAAATGAAAGCATTTGAGCCTGACTGTATAATCGCATTGGGCGGAGGAAGCGCTATGGACGCCGCAAAAATTATGTGGGTATTATATGAGCATCCGGACGCTGACTTCATGGATATGGCAATGAGATTTATCGATATAAGAAAGAGAGTTTATACTTTCCCGAAAATGGGTGAAAAAGCATACTTTATCGCTGTTCCTACTTCTGCAGGTACAGGTTCTGAAGTAACTCCTTTCGCAGTTATCACAGACGAAAAGACAGGCGTTAAATATCCCCTTGCAGACTATGAATTGCTTCCTAACATGGCAATTGTTGATGCAGATATGCACATGAGTGCTCCTAAGGGACTTACAGCCGCATCGGGTATTGATGCCGTAACTCATGCTCTTGAAGCATATGCATCTATGCTTGCTACCGATTTTACAGACGGACTTGCAATCCAGGCATTGAAGGTAATATTCAAATATCTGCCCAGAGCTTATGACAACGGTCAGGTTGACGCAGAGGCAAGAGAAAAGATGGCAAATGCGGCTACAATGGCAGGTATGGCATTTGCGAATGCATTTTTGGGTGTCTGCCACTCAATGGCACATAAGCTGGGCGCATTCCACCATTTACCTCACGGTGTTGCAAACGCATTGATGATTGACGAAGTAATAAGATATAATTCTGCTGAAGTTCCCGCAAAGATGGGTACATTCCCTCAGTATGATCATCCGCACACTCTTGCAAGATACGCAGAAATATCAGACGCTTTAGGCTTCGGCGGAAAAACAGATTCCGAAAAGGTTGAAACTCTTATCAAAGAGCTTGATAAATTAAAAGAAAAAGTAGGTATTAAAAAGACAATTAAGGATTACGGAATTGATGAGGCAGACTTCCTTGCAAGACTTGATGAAATGACAGAACAGGCATTTGACGACCAATGCACAGGAGCGAACCCAAGATATCCGTTAATGAGTGAAATTAAGCAAATGTACCTTAATGCATATTACGGAAAATAATATTTCGGCAGCATGATTTATGCTGCCGAAAGGCAGCAGAATGGAGGATTAATATGAAACTTGATAAAATTATAGCGGTCAGTGCCGGCAAAACTGTATACAGAACAGATGACACTGCAATAAAGGTATTTGATGAAAGCTTTTCAAAATCGGATGTACTGAATGAAGCTCTGAATCAGGCTCGTATTGAAGAAACAGGACTTAACATTCCCAAATTGAAAGAAGTATTGAGAATTGACGGAAAATGGGCCATTGCATCGGATTATATTGAGGGTACAACACTCTCACAGCTTATGCAGGAAAATCCCGATAAAACAGATGAATATTTAGATATGTTTGTTAATCTTCAGCTTGAAGTTCACAGCAAAACAGCACCGCTTTTAAATAAGCTTAAGGATAAAATGCACAGAAAAATATCTATGGCGGATATTGATGCCACAACAAGATATGATCTGCATACAAGACTTGAATCAATGCCAAAGCATAATAAGGTTTGCCATGGTGACTTTAACCCAAGTAATATTATTATTACAAAGGATAATACTCCTTATATTATCGACTGGTCTCATGCAACTCAAGGTAACGCTTCTGCTGATGTTGCAAGAACATACCTGTTGTTCTGCCTTAACGGAGATACCGATTTGGCAAAGAAGTATCTTAACCTTTTCTGCAAAAAGAGCGATACCGCAAGACAATATGTTGAATCATGGATGCCTATAGTGGCAGCTTCACAGTCCGTTAAGGGCAAGCCCGAAGAACGCGAATTTTTGCTGTCATGGGTAAATGTGGTAGATTACGAATAATAAACAGCACTTATATTTTGTTTATTTACCGCTGATGTATGTAATATTCGTAGTATGATAATTAAATTTATCTCTAAATTGTGAATTTTAGCAGCAGTCTGTCTAAAGGCAGGCTGCGCTTTTTTTCCGAAATACAATATTATATTTTTTTGATTTTCAATAAAATACATATTATATATGATTTTATAACATCGGCAAATTACGAAAAAATTTCGTAAAGTAATATATGTTGCCAAATCGTTGCCAATTTGCACTTATAAGTACCGCAAATGGCGTGGTTAAGCCATTTGTCGGGGTGATATATCATTTCCACTCGGTGCGTTATTACATGATTTACGTTGTATCACCTGATTTTAAGCCGTTTTCATCGCCGTTTCCGCTTAAAATCTTTTAATTATTTTGTGTTTTGTGGTATCTGTTATCAATTTGTTATCATCTATATGTTAACATAATATTTATGATAAATCAAGGGGTAGTTAACATTTATCAAACTATTTTTTCTATGCTGCCGCATTCATATTGATATTCTCAATAACTTTGCGGATTCCTGCCCATACAGA
>JAXEIW010000113.1:0-23496 GCA_034101885.1 Clostridia bacterium
TGATTGGCACGATAGATCAGGAAACGGAGATAAAGCTGAGTTTGAAGCAGATGTTTCTTTTATGTCAAAGCTTCAGGAAATAGTGTCAAAATATGATTTAGCAAAGCATAACGGATATACCCATCATGTATCAGGACTTCCTGATATGTACGGCGATTACATTGATATAAAATACGCATCAGGAGAATCAATATATGCATCGGATAACCAAAGCGGGTTTCTTGCAACGGAGGCTGCGATGGAATTGATAAATCTGTTTTTATCTTTTAATATCTGAAAATGAATATATTGCTATATGCCAAGCGGAATGCTTGACTATGAAACACCCCCGTTTGAGCATCAAACGGGGGATTGTTGTCTTTAGACAAAAAATAATATTTACTTTTTTAAAATTGCCTCCAGTGTGCTTGCCAATATACCGATTTCATAATCGTTGCATTTGTCAAGCATTCGATATATGCGTTCCTTTTCGGAAGTTCTTTTGCATAACAAATTTGGGTAAAATATTAAATTTGAGTCTATATTCAAAGCAACAATAATATCGCACAGACTTTTGTAGCCGGACTGATTGGAACAGCTAAAAAATAGTTCGCTAATTTCAAATTAGCAAACAGCAAAATTCATTAGCAAAAATGAGCGTTAGAGTTCGTTTCCAATTAGCAAGGTTGCAAATAATAAAGAATACAATTTTCCGGCATATCATAAGGGCAAAATAAAAATACCGCTAAACGCTGAAAGTCAGCATTTATGCGGTATTTATGGCACCCCCAGCGCGAGTCGAACGCACGATTTGCCCTTAGGAGGGGCATGTTATATCCACTTAACTATGAGGGCATGTTTGCTAATTAACTTGTATAATAACCCCTAAGCGGAAACGAACCGTTTACCACTTAGGATAGGCTTTTTACATTCACTTAACCAAAGCTGTTTTCTATTAATACATCTCATCTATACTATTATACCACAACAAAAAGTAATTTTCAAGTATAAAAGAAAAAATTTTTAATAATAATCAAGATTTTCGTTACTATTCACTGTACGGATAAATTATTGTTTATCACCATATGTGAGCAGTATTATTTTTATGAAATCTAAACAATTACAACTAAGCTTCCTTGACTGTTGTCTAAAAAAGAACGCAAAACTCGAACAGCCCAATCAAAGAGCATAGTCTGAAGGGGGCAATGCATTATGCGAGTTGTGCAACTGCAAAGCAGTTGTCGCGTGTTTGAGCTATAGAATACCGATACGGGTGTGAAACCCAAAATATTTATTTCAGCAGACTTTATCAATGCGAACTGTGTAAAATCCTTGATTTTACATAAAAAATTTTGACAATAGTCATAATTTTTCTTAATGCGAATGAAAATCGCATTTATTCAGTGAGCATTATTTATACGGAATAAACGTTCTTGATTTCATGAGGGACATACAATAAATTTATATGTCCCTCTTGTGTTAAATATGCATTTTAAATAATACTTTTTCCGCCCACTACAGTTTGAATGACATTATAATTATTATCCAATACAATAAAATCAGCGTCACAACCCACTTCAATTCTGCCCTTATTCAGCTTTAAAAGCTTTGCAGGGGTTTCCGATGCCATTTTAAAAGCATCCGATTCCGGTATACCGAACTCAATGGCCTTTTTTACACAGTTAAGGAGTGTTGTGGTGCTTCCTGCCAAAGCTCCGTCCATGGTTCTTGCTTCGGAATTTTTAACAACTATATCCTGACCTCCGAAAACATATTTACCGTCCTTAAGACCTGTTGCGCACATGGAATCGCTTATTAATATCATTTTATCCGCACCAAATGTTTTATATAACATTTTGATAACACTCTTATGGATATGCAATCCGTCACAAATAACCTGCACATATATTTCCTTTTCAATTGCCGCACCAATCACTCCGGGATTTCTGTGATGAAGCGGAGGCATGGCATTAAAGGTATGTGTAAGACATGATGCACCGTTTTCTATTGCTTCTGTTCCGCACCGATAATCACAATCGGTATGCCCCAGCGAAACAACAGCGCCGCAATTTTTTATAAAATCCATAGCATTTTCTACTTCAGGGGCAACGGTAACAATCTTTATATTTTTTAATTTACTAAACTCTTCTGTTGAAGGAACTTTTATGAAAGATTCGTTTTGCGCCCCCTTATGTTTGGGGGAAATATACGGCCCCTCCATATGGAAACCCAAAATATTACATGGAGTGTTTTTGGGAATATCCGCATTAACAACCCTTGTAATATCCTCCATGCTCATTGTCATTGTTGTGGGGAGCCATGAAGTTGTTCCGTTTTTGGCATAATATTCAGACATTTGCTCAAGATGATTTCCGTCCATGGTATCATATCCGATACATCCGTGGCTGTGAATATCAATTAATCCCGGAAATACTTTATAACCTTTTAAATCCGTTCCATCTTCGGAAAATTCCCCTATCTCGGCAATTTTTCCGTCAATACATTTTATATCAACTTTTTTTCCGAATAAATCTGCATTTTTATAAATGTGTGTCATATTAATCTCCATTCTGCCGCCATGGGGCGGCACAAATCATAACGTAGAAAAGAAGCAAGCAGCTTGTCATTTTGCAGCAAGTGTGCTGAAGCGAAAACGTCAAGCTGCCTTTTTTATATCAGAGCATTGCCGCACCCAATGCCCCGGCATCATTTTGTAATTCCGAAATTTCAAGTTTTACCGGAGTATCAATTGATTTTTTCAAAGCGTCAATTAATATATGTCCCCTTTGGGTAATACCTCCTGCAAGAATAATTGCATCAGGTCCGAAAATATTTATAAGACTCTTTATTCCCACCGACAACCAATCAATATACTCATCAAAAACTTTTTTTGCGACAGGACAATTTTGTTCCAAAGCGTCAAATACAAGTTTTCCGTCAAGCTTATTGCCATTCTCGGAATATATCTTATACAATATGCTTGACTTATCTTCCGCACAAGCCTTTTCTGCCTGTCTTACCAAAGCAGTAACCGAAGCATACTGTTCCCAGCAGCCTGATTGACCGCAAGAGCATGGATGTCCGTCCTTTGCCTGTACTATAATATGCCCTATTTCTCCCATACTGTATCTGCCGTGACAAATTCTTCCGTCTATAATAATTCCTCCGCCGACACCTGTTCCAAGCGTTACCATGATAATATTATCCATATCCTTGCCAACGCCGAACTCAAATTCTCCGAGAGCGGCACAGTTTGCGTCATTATCTACATTTATCGGCATATCAATATATTTTTTCAATTCTTTTGCAAGATTTGTATTTTTAAACGGCAAATTAACAGCTGTAACAACTCCGTCCGAGATAAATCCGGGAGTTCCGACGCCTATTGTTTTATAAGGATACTCCGCCTTTATTCTTATACACTCATCCGCTATCTCTTTTATAAAGGTATCGGCTGATTCTTTATTTGTCGGAATACTGCTTTTATGAATAAGTTTTCCGTCCTCCACAACCGCAAACTTAACACTCGAACCACCTATATCCACTCCGAGTCTTATTCCCGAATATGCATCCTTGTCACATATAAGAACAACATCGGGATGCACCTTTAGCATTGTTGCCGGAACGGACGTATTTATGTCCCCATTTAAAAGCTCCGAAACAACTCTGCTTTTATTTGCACCGCTTGCAAGCAAAATAATCTTTTTAGATTTAAGAATTGTTGCTATACCCATTGTGAGTGCTTGTTTCGGCACTTCGTCTTCGTTGTCAAAAAATCTTGAATTTGCTTCTATTGTGCTTCTTGTAAGGTCTGTAAGATGAGTTTCGGTATACAAGCTTACATCCGGCTCGTTAAAGCCTATATGTCCGTTCTGACCTATTCCCAGAATCTGTAAATCAATTCCGCCGTTCTTTTTTATTTCCTGTTCATATCTCTCACATTCCTTTTGCGGATTATCCGTTTCCCCATTCGGAATATGAGTTTTATTTATATTGATATTTACCTTTGAAAAAAGATTTTCATTCATAAAATAATGATAGCTTTGGTCATTATCCTGCTTTATCGGATAGTATTCATCAAGATTAAAAGTTTTTATATTGGAAAAATCAATTTCTCCGCTTTTATTCATTTTAACAAGATTTTGATACATTCCGACAGGCGTCTGTCCCGTTGCCAGTCCCAACACGCTGTCCGGCTTCAAAATAATTTGGCTTGCAACAAGCTTTGCCGCCTGTTCCGATAATTCTTCATAATTTTCGCATAAAATCAAACGCATTCTATCATTTCCTTTACAATTTCTTTCATTTTGTCTTCATTTTTTTCCATATCCTCTACCAATTTAAATTGGTTTCTTGCTCTGTCAAGATTATGATTTTCCCTGTGAATCTTGAAATATGTATCACCCTCGAGATAATCGGTTAAAAATCTTGTTCCGCACTCGAAAGTAAGAAGTCTTGCCGAGAAAGCCAAAAGATCAATTTCCTTCGGCGTCAAAAATTTTGCCATTTCTTCCGCATATCCCTTTGTGAAATATCTGAAATTATCAAGATTAAAGTTTACCTTATCAAGATCGGTTTCGTCCTCTGCGGCAGTTGACGCACCTATTCTCATGGCATCTCCGAAATCATACAAAGCGCTTCCCGGCATAACCGTATCAAGATCTATGACACATACCGCCTCTTTGGAATCGGAATCAAATAAAATATTATTTATTTTGGTATCATTGTGAGTTACTCTGACAGGAATATTCCCCTTTTCTGTTTCACTTACAACAATTCCTGCCGATTCACTGCGTTCCAAAACAAAGTCAATTTCTTTTTGCACAAGTGCCGCTCTGCCCATTTTATCCTCTTGAGCAGCTTTTTTCAGTGCTTCCACACGCTTTGGTGTGTTATGAAAATCAACTATTGTTTCATGTAGCTTTGACACCGGGAAATCATTTAATAAAGCCTGAAATTTTCCGAAGCCTTTTCCGGCAAAATACATATCCTCCGGCGAGTCAACCTGCTCGATTGTAACGGTATTCTCTATGAATTTATATACACGGAAATAATTCTCATCATCATATTTGAAATAATTTTTTCCGTCATTTGTTTTAATAACGGTTAATGTTTCCCTGTCCGGGTTTCCTCCGTAGGCAACTATTTTTTTTCTCAAAAATCCCGTCACGTTTTCGATATTATTCATTAATTCCTCGGGATTTTTAAATACCTTTGTATTAATCCTCTGCAATATATAATTTTTCGCCTGGGTCAAATATGTATCGTTTATGTGACCGTTGCCGTAGTTTTCTATAATATTTTCAATATTAAACTCTTTCAGAACTTTATTTAAATCAACTTGACTTTTCATGCATTTATACCCGTATATAAACCTTTCTTTACCAGATTTTCAATTGATTTTCTTACAGATTCGGTATCCTGAGGATAGGTTACTCCACGCCATTGCTCATTTGTTTCAAGCACTCTGACCTGCATATTTTTTTCATTTATCCTGTCATTTATTACCTCAGGCAGGAAAAATTCCTTCTTTGCCTCATTTATGTTTTTCCTTAAAAACTCATCAAATTTAACCTTTAAAAAATCAAATATTCCCAAATCAAGTCCCCACATATTCATAGATACGATTGTATCATGAGGAATATCGGTATCAAAAGGTATATCGGTATGTTCGCATATGTTCTTTAAATATCCATTCTCAACGGTACATACTCCTCTTGACACCGTACCGTTTTCGGATAATGTGTTTCCCAATTTATATCCCGCCATGCACATTCCGTTGTTTTGTGACAGATAATCAAACATGGTTTTGTAAACGGACCGACCGTAAAAATCATCGGCATTTATTACCAAAAAAGGATTTTTAACCGCACTTTGGGCACATAGAACGGCATGCCCTGTTCCCCACGGCTTGATGCGTCCCTCCGGCAATGTAAATCCGTCGGGAAGCATATTCTTTTCCTGATATACATAATATGTATCAATCATCTTTTCTATTCTCTTGCCGCAAGCCTCTCTGAAATCGTGTTCAATATCCTTTCTTATAATAAATACAGCTCTTGAAAATCCTGCTTTCTTCGCATCGAAAACAGAGTAATCAATAATCATTTCACCATTGGGACCCATAGGTGCGGCTTGCTTCAATCCGCCAAACCTGCTCCCCATTCCGGCTGCCATTACAACCAAATCAGCGTTCATTTTTTTACTTCCTTTCCAAAATCCACTTTCCGTTCGTAAAATCAGGAATATCCACAGGCATACCTCCCTTTGCGACAGACTGCTCGGACAATGCTGTTATAACCATCCAGCTTGCTGCGTCATAAACGTCCACCGGCATAGGCTTATCCTTAAGCAAGCAATCAAAGAATATGCCAAATTCAAGCCAATCCATTCCGTCATGACCGCCCTGCACTCCCGACTGCAAATAATCCTTCCAAACGGGGTGATCATATTTATCTTCATAATCCTCGGCATTATTTATGCAGCATTTCCTCCAATCGAAATCATGCTCAATATCCTCTTTTCTGTCCAGAAATACAGAGTCTGTAACTTCTTCATACATTCCCTTTGTTCCTCTGACTGTAAATCCCCTTGAATAATATCTCGGAAGAGTTGTATCCAAAGTCAGCACAATAGTTTCTCCTCTTGCGCACTTTATTACTGTCGTTACTATATCTCCCTGCTTAAACTCCGCATTCTTCAAAGCCTCGTCATCGCTTTTGTTTTTTAATATGTATTCATGCAATCCGGCAGATTTTGAAGCCGTCGATGTCAAGGTGAGCATTCTGTTGCCGTGGTTTATGTCAAGTATTTTAGCAATAGGACCCAAATCGTGAGTAGGATAATTTTCGCAGTTTCTTGAAAGATAATTTCTCAAACGGTAATGTCTGTTCTCCTTGCCGAAAGCCACTTCTTCTCTCAAATCATGCTGATAACCGCCCTCGCAGTGAACAATCTCGCCGAAAACTCCCTGTTTTACCATATTAAGAGCCATCATCTCACGTCTGCCGAAACAGCAGTTTTCCAAAAACATAAAGGGTGTTTTTGTTTTTTCATATGTTTTTACAAGCTCCCAACAATCGTGTACGGAATATGCGCCGCCGACTTCCATGGCAACCGCAACATGAGCCTTCATTGCCGCAACGGCAATTTCAACATGACTTTCCCACGCCGTTGCAATGATAACAGTATTAACATTTTCGTCCGAAATAACTTCTCTGTAATCGGTATATACCGCAGGTGCCTTTCTTCCGCTTTTTATAACCTCTTGAGCACCTTCTTGGGCGCGATCGTCATAGAGATCGCATACAGCCGTTACGTCAACTTCTTCATGCGGCAAAACATCATCCTTCAAAAGCATTTTGCCTCTGCATCCCAAACCGATAAATCCTATTTTAATCTTATCCATAATTATACCCTTTCCTTTCACTCTTGTCAAGTTATTATTTTTTATAAATTTTATCTTTACATCGGTAAAATTCTATGATATAATCATATCATACCCGAAAACATATATCAATACAATATAAGACATATTTATATACGATTTCAGGTTAAAAAGGTATAACTCAAAAAATAAGCGGTACACCCTGCCCTTTATCATGGCTCAAGATATGTAAAATTTGTCTGCAAAAAAAGGAATGAAGAATTATTATGTGGTATTCATACAAAATCAAAAATGCTGTAACAATAAGCGAAATGTATTCTCTGTTCGAGGCACACTATGACAGCAGTTATATTTTTCCCGGAGAATCTCACAATTTTTGGGAATGTATGTATGTAATCGACGGTGCTGTATGCGCTTCGGGAGATGAACGTATATATAATATGAAAAAAAACGAAATCATCTTTCACAAGCCGCTTGAAATGCACAAATTTCATATTGAAGATCCCAAAGGAGCAAATCTATTGATTTTTTCCTTTTCCATGAGCGGCGAAGCGTCCGAATTTTTCAAAAACAAAGTATTTTCCCTTAACGAAGAGCAAACCGACATCATAAAATCATTCTTAAATTTTCTGCGTAACAGTAATTCTTTTAACAAAAACAAACTGCATTTACAGTATTTGAACGGATTTGACAGTTCTCTTACATATTCTCAAACAGTTGTCAACTACATTTACCGTTTGTTTTTATCTTTATGCAACGACAGCAATATTTCACCCGTGCTCCAAAGCAGTGAGGCAAAAATTTTTTACGATGCCGTTAATTATATGAATATTAATATAAGCTCCTCCCCAAGCATCGATGAAATAGCCGAGGTCTGCAACATAAGCTCTACAGGTCTTAAGAAGATATTTACAAAATATTCCGGAATAAGTATTCACAAATACTTTGTAACCCTTAAAATCAATACCGCTTCACAAATGCTCAAAGACGGTGTGGGCGTAACGGAAATATCGGAAAAGCTCGGTTTCAGCTCACAAGGATATTTTTCCTTTGTGTTTAAAAGAGAAACAGGTTTTTCTCCCACCGAATACAAAGCAAAAGCTGTCGAAAGCACTATGTAATATTCTTCAGAGCCGTCGGTATGTATTTGTTATTGCATACACAATATCCTATTATAATTTTAAACTATTTCTTGTCGAAAGTCAACTTACAATATTGCCTGCAAATATAACAAAATTGCCTCAAAAATTATATTAAAAAATACATAAACAGCAATATCGTATTAATAACGGGCAATATTTTATATTGACAATTATTCATATTTTATGTATTATTAATAAAAAAGCTTAAGGACGTGATTATATGTATAAATTTCCTATAGGAATAATGGTAGATTCTCTGAATAATCTTGATACCGCATCGGCAATAAAAAAAGCCGCAGAGCTTGGCGCGCAGGGCATTCAAATGTATTCTACAACCGGCGAAAACTCACCGGAAAATTTGACCGGTCAAAAAAGACGCGAGCTTTTAAACCTTGTAAAGGATAACGGTCTTGTATTTTCGGCAATATGCGGAGATTTGGGAATGGGTTTCACAGATAAGAAAAAAAATCCAAAGCTCATTGAAAAATCAAAAATAATTATGGAGCTTGCAAAAGAGCTTGAATGTGATGTTGTTACAACACACATCGGCGTTGTTCCCTCCGATCCAAATCACGACAGATTTAAAATAATGCAGGAAGCCTGCTTCGAGCTTTCACGCTATGCCGACAGCCTCGGTTCACATTTTGCCATAGAAACAGGTCCCGAAACCTCCCTGACTCTTAAAAACTTTTTGGATTCCTTAAATTCAAAAGGAGTTGCCGTAAACCTTGATCCCGCAAATCTGGTTATGGTAACGGGAGATGATCCTGTTCAGGCTGTCTATAACTTAAAGGACTACATTGTACATACCCATGCAAAGGACGGTGTAATGCTGCAAAAATCCAATCCGGAATACATATACAAATCGGTTCATCCCGTTCCCGAAGAATATTTCGGTGTAAAATACTTTGAAGAAGTACCCCTCGGAACAGGTAAGGTTGACTTTAAGAATTACCTTAAAGCACTTGAAGATATAGGCTATAAGGGCTACCTGACAATCGAACGTGAGGTAGGCGCAAATCCCGAAGCAGATATCAAAACCGCTGTAGAATTTCTGCAACGTACAATTGAAAACAACTAATCTGTTTTAATAATCATAAAACCGCATTGCGACTTTACTTTCGCAGTGCGGTTTTTGCATTATTTTTTAATAAATATCACGTCATTCGATTTTATTATTTGGCTCTGTCAGCCCTATGTGTTGACACAGATAAACCGGAATTTAATTTAATATCCGTGGTCAATATGTTTCCATTGTCCGCCATTTGTTCTAACTAAAATCCAATTCCAATCACTGTATGTGCTATTTGGATTCAAAGACCCATCTCCACCAGATGAATCAACATCGAATGAAGATAATAAAACAATGACTTCATCTGCATCGTTCCTATCCGCCCAATCTTGATGATCTTTTGATCTGTCATCCCCTGCATAATAAATCTCTGTAAGAGTACATCCATTCCAGTCGCTCTTAAACTCTTTTTTTATAGTGTCAATAGCAGCTCTAATGTCCTCTTCGGAATACATTTCAGATTCTACATTATGCGTATTTACTTCATTAACATTTCCGCCACAAGCACTCAAACTAAATACAAGTAGAATACATAGCATTGCACATACAATCTTTTTCATAATCCACACTACCTCCGCAAATTCCGATTTATACTTTTAAAAATCGTCGTCAATGTATTCACCGCACAATGACAACAACTTGTTTATATCAAGCTTGCCTTCCGCAAAACACTGTAAAAATACAGATTTTAACTTTTCCATTTCTGTCTGTTATATGTTCATTGACATACCATAAATTTTATTTGTTTACATTATCGTTCTATCCTTTAACCCATTCTTTTTATACTACAAACAGATATTTTCCCTTACCATGACCTTTTACTTCATCAATCAAGTGATGTTCTCTCATTTTTGCAATTAAACTTCCGGCAGCCGAATATGAAATATCACAAATTTTTGAAACATCGCTCCTGCCAAATATCGTTTCAACGCCCACTGTATTATAAAGCTTTTCAATGTTGGTTTTAGTCTGAATATTTAACTTTATTCCGGCTATTCGGTTTTCAATAGCCATGTTTTTTTTGTCAATAGCCTGATTTCCCTTTTCAATAGCCTCCTTTTTCGTTTCAAAAAGATTATTGATATGCAAATAACGATTTTTGAGCTCGTTATTTTCGTTCAAAAGAAGGTTACGGATAAACTTTTCCAAATACACTGTCGTTTCGTGAATGTTATTTTTCAAATCATTATAATTTGCTCTTACAAGCGCATTTCTGAAATACCACGCATTTTCGGCAAAAATGTCGTTTGTTGCATCATATCCCAATGAACGAAGATATTTTATAAAGAAAACCGCTGTTGTTCTGGTGTTACCCTCAGCAAAAATATGAATTTGCCATAATCTTGATATAAAATACGCAAGATGCTGAATTATTTCATCCGTTGTAAGACCTTTATAGCTAAACTTCCTTTCCTCCGTAAAATCATATTCCAAAGTTTCGCGCAGCTCCGCGGCGTTACCGTATAAAACAGTTGCACCGTCAAGTACCCATTCTTTTTTTGTAATGTTATAATCCCGGATTTTACCTGCGTGCTTATAAATTCCGACAAACAGTTTTTTGTGAATTCCAATATATTCACTTGGTGAAAAAGAGAATGATTTCTCCAACAAAATATCAGCTATTCTGTTTGACACCTTATCTGCTTCTTCTGTTCTTTTCTCCTCGTCACTGTTAGGCTTGGATTCATAATAACTGTCAATACGCTTTTTGGCTTCCTCCATAGAGATGTTACCCTCTATGTTATCAATAGCAGTTTTTATCAGAAATTCAGATGGTTCTAATCCGTCCACCTTCTGCAAGCCGATAGCTGTACTCCACGCATAGCCCTTATATTGCTTGTCCGGCTCGCCTTGTTTTATATATTCCTCAAAAGGATCTCTATCCATATTTACACCTCCTCAATTCCGATTTGCATTCCGCTGTTTAACGGCTGCTGAATAATCAAAAAATGCTGTCGCTATGCGACATATAAACATTCCGTCCGCACTGTTTTCAACACTTTACTCATTTATTATCTGTAAATTATTGTATCCCTGCTTGCATTTTTCAGCGTATGGAATATAACCAGCAGTGATACACCGTAAAATATAAACCCTATTCCTATAACAAGCGAAACAACTATTGCACTTGCCAACGGTGAAAACATAGACAGCACTCCCACAACGATACAAAGCGCTCCGAGAATCAGCGTCAGCCACCAATTTTTAAAGTACAGTTTTTTTAAATCAAAAGAGCGAATAAACCTTTCCACTCCGAAAACGGTAAGCCAAAGTCCCACAATAAATGCAATTATCTCCGCCACCAACAATCCGTGATTTAAAAATAAAATTCCGAGAATTATATCGGATATTCCGGAAAACAAAACCGTACCCGAACCGATAGTTCCCCTTGCGTCAAAAAAATAAAAAACCAAAGTTAAAATTCCCGATACAAGTGTAAGAATACCTATAATCCATAAAAGTGAAATAAATGTTGACATAGGATTGCAAAGTGCGATAACTCCCGTTATTATCATAAGTACAGCCGATAATATCATTGATACTTTCGAAAATGTTCTCATATATATCCTCTCCATTCCGCCGCAAAAAAGCAGCTTAATATAATGCTCAAAAAACGCCCATCTTATTTGATGACCGTTTTTTTTTATTACATAATGACTGCTGAACAATTATGAAACGCAGCCGCATAGCGGCTTACAAGCGTTTCAGAATTGTTTGGGTGCAAGGGTTTTGTGCGTTTT
The DNA here is from genome assembly GCA_034101885.1 of Clostridia bacterium. Taxonomy (GTDB): domain Bacteria; phylum Bacillota; class Clostridia; order UBA1381; family UBA1381; genus RGIG1988. The sequence goes on from JAXEIW010000113.1 coordinate 12,322, forward strand.
TGCAAAAAACCCTTGCACCATGAATAAATATTTTGTTCTCAAAATATTTATTTCAGCAGGCTTTATCAATGCGAGCTGTGTAAAATCTTTGATTTTACACGAAAAATTTTGACAATAGTCATAATTTTTCCAAATGCGATTGAAAATCGCATTTATTCAGTGAGCATTACATATTATCCGTTATCTTTGAACCAATGCATTTGCTATTTTTTTTGCCGTTTCAATATTCTGCAAAACGCTTTCGTCATCGGATTCATATGCTCTTACGCATACATAAAGGTTTTCACAGTTAATACCGGCATCCTTCAAAAGTTTGCTGTCCGCAAGCGACACTGCATACCCTTCTCCTCCGAAATCATAAATAGGTTTATCCTCTGTTTCTGTTTGCAGCCAGTTCTCGGTTGGTTGAAAAACCCCATCCATCGACTCGTTTCCAAAGTAATATTTAGCCTTATTATTGTCAAAAATAAAGAGCATACAATCATCGGTAACAAACTGAAGCTGTATTTTGGTAACCATTGCGGCAATATACTGTGCGTCCTGTTCATCTTCCGAGAACACCAACTGCTGAACATCAACCTTCTTTTCACCGTTGTTATCGGTGTCATCAATCAACGGTTCAAACACTTTCTGTACCGCCTCATCTTCCATATACATACTTCCTGCATATACAATATGATAGTCATATTTCGGTGATGTTTTAACTTGATATACGGTTATACCGATTGCCGCAATAATCGACACAACAACAATTGTATGTATTTTATAATAATCCCAAAAATATCCCCACCATGCCTTTGTAAACATTTTAGGTTTTGTTCCGTAGTGTTCAGCCATTTTTTATTCCTCCGTGCCCTTTTCGTAAAATAACACATTCGACATATTATTGACAATCCAAATTCTCGCTTATTTTATGAATAACATCTAAAAACGTTTTTAAATCATTCTTGTCAATTCCGTTTACCATACTCATATCCTTTTCTCTCATTCCGTACTGCATTTGCTTATGCAAAATGAACGCTTTCTGCGTAGGCACTATTTTTTTCAGCCTTGCGTCAGATACTACCGATTCACGGGTAATATATCCGTACTCCTCCAGTGATTTAAGTATTTTTGAAATCGTTGCCCTTCTTATCATGAATGCCTTTTCTATATCACGCAGAAAGACATCCTTTTTCCCGTTTTCTATTATATAAGCCAAAATTCTCGACTGCGAATTATTAAGAGTCTTTGTTTCCTGTTGCTTGTCCTTTAAAATTTTCTTTACAATTTTTCCCGAGAGTGCCATTATTTCTTTGCCGACAACGTTTTCATTCTCCATAACAATATACACTCCTTGTTTAAATTCATTTTAAGGCAATGCCGCATCATAAAGATTATACTGTCTTAAATCATGCGATATTGCCTTAAAAATAACTTTTAATACAAATCAAAAAAACTTTCCGTTTCCGTAATCAACCGATAATATTTTATATACGGCCAAAACAGAACCATTCCTTACAATCGAGGACTGATAGCTCATGCTGAATAATGCTTTTTATTATTATAAAACCATAATCCTCAAAGGTCAATATATTATCATAAAAATTCAAAATTAATTAATACAATATTTACATTTCAATTAATTTATTTTTTCAATGTTTTTATTATAGTTTCAACAAACATTTCATTGCTTGTTGTGTTGCGGATATAGCGCAACACAAAATTCATGGCATCGGCAGGACTTTGTCTGCCCAAATCACGTCTTATGAGCCATGCAGCTTCACATTCTCGCTGAGTCAGCAGATCCTCTTCCCTTCTCGTTCCCGATTTTAATATATCGACTGCGGGGAAAATTCTTCTTTCCTGCATTGTTCTGTCAAGCTTCAATTCCATGTTTCCCGTACCCTTAAACTCCTCAAAAATAACATCGTCCATTCTGCTTCCCGTTTCCACAAGCGCGGTGGCAAGAATTGTAAGACTTCCGCCCTCCTCGATATTTCTTGCAGCTCCGAAGAATTTTTTAGGTTTTATTAACGCATCCGGATCAAGTCCTCCCGACAGTGTTCTTCCGGTAGGCGTCACTGTGAGATTATATGCTCTTGCAAGTCTTGTTATGGAATCGAGCAGTATAACAACATCCTTTTTCTGTTCAACCAATCTCTGCGCTCTTTCAATAACAATTTCGGCAACCTTGCAGTGATTTTCAGGCGTCTGGTCAAAGGTTGAGTATATAACATCTCCCTTTACCGAGCGCTTTAAATCGGTAACCTCCTCCGGACGTTCGTCTATAAGCAAGACTATCAGCTTAATATCGGGATTGTTTTTTGAAATAGATTGGGCAATCTGTTTTATCAGCGTTGTTTTTCCGGCTTTGGGCGGTGCAACAATCATACCTCTTTGACCTTTTCCTATAGGCGTGAAAAGGTCTATAATTCTTGATGCCGTGCTGTCATCCTTCCCCGAGCTTAATATAATCTTTTCCTTTGGATATATGGGAACAAGCCTGTCAAAATTACATCTTTTCAAAGCAATCTCAAGAGGATCTCCGTTTATTTTCTTTACGAAAAGCAGCGGTGAATATTTGTCCTCATCCTGTGAAGGGCGGCAGTCGCCGAGTATCTCGTCACCGGTTTTCAGATTAAATCTTCTTATTTGAGTAGGTGAAACATATACGTCGTTTTCACTGGGCTGATAATTATCAAATCTTAAAAATCCGAATCCGTCGCTCATCACGTCTAAAACCCCACATACCTCAATTACATCGGCGGGGCGTTTACGCTCCGGTTTTCGGTCGGTCTTCTCTTCCTGTTCCTTCATTTGCTCACGGTGCTGTCTTATCAAGGCAATAATTTCATCCTTTTTCAGCGCCGAAACCTTGGGTATTTCAAGCCCCTGAGCAATCTGCTTTAATTCTTCTCTTGTTTTTCTCTCCAATGCAATACCATCCTGCATATTTTTAACATATCCTTTCAATTATATATCACTAATAGGTAATTGTAAAATAGGATATTTTACAATTACAATGCATAATGCATAATTTCGCATTGCGATTGCATTTTGCAATCGCCTAATGTATCACTAAAATTTGTTTTCTCTCTTATTTCATAAAAAACTTTAACAATAGATTATCGTTGTAAAAATACTTTGTTATATAAGTTTGGTTCACAGCTTCTTTTACCGCTCCGGTGCTGTCCCCCGGTATAAACCATATCAGTGCGGCGCAAAGTATATATATTATAAACAATGCGTTAATTATCCCCAGCAACGCACCGCCCAGCTTATTAACGGTTTTTAATAAAGGCAGCTTGAACACTGCGTCCGTTATTCTTAATAAAATGAATAAAACAAGTCTTATTAAAAAGTATAAGACAACAATCGATACTATATTAATTAGCGACGCCGAAATACTTTCTGCCGTTTCCTTTACAAATTCGGTTTTCGCCTGCTCAATCATTTCTGTTTTGTTATCGGTAAACTCCTTTAAAAATAACGGCAAACCAAATTTAATTTCATTTTTTTCTTCCTCCGATTCCTCATTGCTCTTTGAAAGATTTTCATTTAACGCCTGTTCTATTTTTGTTTCCGCATTTTGTCCGAAAGGAGATTTTTTTACGGCTTCCGTTATACGATCCTGAAAAACCGCCATAAGCACTATAGTCAACACAATGGAAACAATTCCGTAAGACGCTCTGATAAGTCCCTTTTTTGATGCATGAACAATGCATATTAAAAAAACAGCCAAAACAATAATATCAAATAAAATCCACAAATACACACTTATCCCTCCTTTACTTTGATTCTGTATACCGCAGATTTACGGCGGAATATATTCACACACGAAAAATTATCTTTTATGTTATTTTTTATTTTTTTGAGTATGCATAAACTCTATGCTCGAATTATATACAATCATTATATTATCCGAATCGATAAAGAACGCCTTCTGAATATCTCTTGACGGTGTATATTTTGCAAGATAGCTTCCGTTCATTCTTGTCAGGAACAAATTTCTTTCATTGCTGAATATTATATATCCGTCGCAAATATCGCAGTTGTTGGGAATAATATCGGTGCTTATCTTCTGTCTTTCCTTACCCGACGAATTTACAATGGCAAGCTCCGCATTGTTATTATTATCAAACAGAAGCAATCTCACATCTCCCGAATCCTTTCGGTATCTGTTTAAGGTTTTGCTTTCAAAATTATTTACCCACTGTTCCTTGCCGTTTGAATTTAAGGCTATCATCTTATCATCGGCATATGCATATAAAGTATTTTGTGAAAAGTCAAGATCATAAATAATAGTATTTTCGTAAGTTACTTCAACATCCGCTTCCGTCTTGGAAACATCTAAAAATGAAATTTTTGAAATAGGCTTATTCGTTATGTTCAGCAGTGAAACCGCCAGTTTTCTTGAATTTGATATTGCCACCGAAATAACGCTTTCACTTCCGAAGCTTCTTGAATAGATTTCCTCTCCCGATTTATTATATACGCTTACGGCACCCTTATAGTACTTTTTTTCGGTTACGGCAACACATTCACCGTTTGAGGAAATATTCCCCGTCAGTATTTTTTCGTCTGTCTGCGCCTCGTATATAATCTTTTCATTATTGAAAACGCAAATCTTTTTTCCTCCCTGCTCCATCAGCAGTATGTAAGGCTCCGCCACCTTTAAAACAGGGTTTGAAATTTGAATCGGTGCAGACCACTTTTTTTCTCCCTTATTGTTATAGTAATTGATGGAATTTTCCACAACACACAAAATACCGTCTTGGTATCTGCTGAATTTTGCATTTGCTGCGCCTTTCAACGCAATCGGATCACAGCTTAGAGCAAAAATCTGCGGAAGCTCATTTTCATTCAGCTGCTTTGTACTGTTTGTTGTGGTTTCCTGTTCACTGTCTTTTTTTTCCGGTTCTGCGGATTCCTCCGGGATTACGGCTTCGGCATCTGTTTGCTCAGCCTCTTCCGCTTCGAAAGTATTTTCGGCATTTCCCTCTCTTTCCGCCTTTTTTAGCTCATATTTCAGCCGCAGATTAAAAATATTATCCTTGAAATTGCTTATATAATTATCAATATATTCATTATGATAATCCGAATTAATATAAAAGGCTGCACCTCCGGCAATAATTCCGGCAACCGCCGCTATTGTGATTATAATAATTATTGTCTTTTTCATTAATAATACACCTCTGATAAATACAAACCGCAGGCAGGAGCTGTAATCCCCGCCCTCTTTCTGTCCTTTGACTCAATAATATCCGGGATGTCCTCGGCATTAATCTTTCCGTTTCCTGCAAATACAAGGGTTCCGGCTATGATTCTTACCATATTATAAAGAAAACCGTTTCCGCATACATCTATTTTTATAATATTTTCGTTTTTTGATATCTTGACGGAGTGAATCGTCCTTACCGTTGTTTTAACGGTAAATCCCGACGCCGCAAATCCTATAAAATCATGAGTTCCGCAGAAATATTCTCCGGCTTTTTTCATTTTTTCAACGTCAAGATCATATCTGTAATGCCAAGCACGATTATGATAAAAAGCGTCCGGATACTGTGAATTTAATATTAAATATGAATAGGTTTTTCCTACAGCACTTCTATGAGCGTCAAATTCCGAAGCCATGTCCTCCGCTCTTTTGCATACAACATCGGCAGGCAAAAATCTGTTTATAGCATACGGAAATCTGTCGCACGGAATATTGCTTTCGGTTTTAAAGCTGCAAATATAGTTCATGGCATGAACACCTGTATCGGTTCTTCCGCAGCCCGAAATTCTCGGCTTTACCCCTGTCAAACGTTTCAGTGCATTTTCCATAACCTCCTGAACGGTTACGGCATTCTCCTGCACCTGCCAACCATGGTAGTTTGTTCCGTCATACTGTATGGTTAATTTTATATTTCTCATATTTAAAACAGTTAGCTCCCTTCCCTGCACGTTATCGAAAAAAATGTAATTGCAGCGGTAAGACTAAAAACCTTCCGGACTTAAATAAAATATTGAGCGGCCGCAAGTACAACGGCAAAAACTGCCATCGCTCCAATGGCGGTATAATCTCTGCTTCCCATTTTCATCTGCTTCATTCTTGTTCTGTTTTTTCCGCCGTTATAGCATCTTGCGTCCATTGCCGTGGCAAGCTCGTCCGCTCTTCTGAAAGCGCTTACAAACAACGGCACAAGCAAAGGAATCATTGCTTTTGCCTTTGCTATTATGTTTCCGCTGTCAAAATCCGCGCCCCTTGCCGTCTGTGCCTTAATAATTTTATCGGTTTCCTCCGCAAGAGTAGGAATAAATCTTATGGCAATTGACATCATCATGGCTATTTCATGTGACGGAACCTTAATAACTTCAAACGGTTTCAAAATCTTCTCAATCCCGTCGGTGAGCATCAGCGGCGATGTTGTCAGGGTCAAAAGCGAAGTAACCCCTACAAGAAGCGTAAGCCGTAAAAACATAAGAACACTCATTCTTACGCCCTCATATGTAATCTTCAATGTCCACCCAAAAAGGATTTTGTGCTGCCAAAGCGGTTCTCCCGGTGTAAGAAACAGGTTTATAAAAACCGTAAACACTATAATAAAAAGCATGGGTCTTAGCCCTTTTAAAACATACATGGGCGGTATTTTACTTAAAATAACAAGGAATACCGAAAAGGCTATAAAAATAATATATGCAATGGGGTTGGAAATCATAAAAAGAAGAATTATAACTGCCACAGTCAGCAAAATTTTTACTCTGGCGTCCATTTTATGAAGAAAGGAATCGCCTGCGATATATTGTCCTATTGTAATATCCTTAAACATTTTTAAGTCCGATAACTCCTTTCACAAAACCGAGTTTGAAAGAAAATCGTCAAGATTGCCGCTTTTAATTGAAATAGGCGATTTTATTCAAACTTATAACCATTAACTGCTTTCACAAAACCAAAGTTTGAAAGAAAATCGTCAAGATTGCCGCTTTGCAGCGAGCGGTGCCGTACGATAGTACTGCCCCGAGCAAAAAGTGGTGAGATTGGCGATTTTATTCAAACTTATAATCCAAAATTCTTTCACCAATGTCGTTTGGGAAAATAGAATCAAGCAGATTGCCGTTATGAGGGGCGCAGTCGTACTTTGTGTACTTCAAGCCCCGAATGACGGTAAGATGCGCCGATTATCTTTTTCCAAACTTTTCCTTCATTTTTTTCTCTAAAATCCCTGCCGCATACTTGACTGTATAAATATCCCTCGGCAAATCCGCTCCCATACCTATAAGCCTGTTGAACAGCTGTGTTATCTGGGGAACGTTAAGACCTATATTTATAAGCTCTTCCCCTCTTTCAAACACCTCCGGAACACTTGCATGCATAAAGACTTTTCCGCCATTCATAACAATTATGTTTTTGGCAACCTTTGCCACATCCTCCATGCTGTGCGAAACAAGTATTACAGTCATATTAAGCTTTTCATGCAGCGATGTCAGCAATGCCAAAAGCGAATCACGGCCTTTCGGATCAAGTCCTGCCGTAGGCTCGTCAAGAATAAGTATTTTGGGGTGCATTGAAAGCACTCCGGCAATTGCCGCGCGTCTTTTCTGTCCCCCCGACAATTCAAAGGGTGAGCTTTCCAAAAGTTCTTCATCAAGATTTACAAGTCTTGCAGCCTCAATTACTCTCTCTTTTATTTCTTCTTCACTTAGTCCCATGTTTTTCGGTCCGAAAGCAATATCACGGTAAACCGTTTCTTCAAAAAGCTGATGCTCCGGATATTGAAAAACAAGTCCTACTTTTTTTCTTACCGACTTCATGTCTGTCCCCGGGGCGGTTATATCTGTTCCGTCTATTATTATTTTGCCGCTTGTAGGCTTGATAAGCCCGTTTAAATGCTGAATAAGCGTTGACTTGCCCGAGCCTGTGTGTCCTATAACCGCGGTAAAATCACCGTCCGGAATTTCTATATTTACATCGCAAAGTGCGTGCTTTTCATAAGGCATACCGGGCTGATATATATAATTCAGATTTTCTGTTTTAATCACCTTTATAACACGCTCCTTTACTTTGATAAATTCTGAAATAAAATTGATAATAAAGAACAGAACAGCAAATATTTGTGATTTAACACAACGCAAAGGGAAAAATTTTACCAATGCATTTTGATTGACTTTGTCACTTTAAAAAATTTATAAGAATGTCTGCACATTCGTCAATATCTATAATATCATCGGGAAGATCATAGCCGTATTCCCTCAAAATATGAGTAAGCTCGGTAACCTGCGGAACATCAAGTCCAAGTGCCTTAAGTTCTTCGACTCTCGCAAAAACCTTCTTTGGCACATCATCCATTATTACCTTGCCCTTTTGCATTACAATTACTCTGTCTGCCTGTGTTGCCTCGTCCATATAGTGAGTGATCAGAACAACAGTCATATGCCTTTTTTCATTCAGCATTTTAACCGTTTTAATAACCTCTTTTCTGCCTTTGGGATCAAGCATTGCGGTAGGCTCGTCAAGTATTATACATTCAGGCTCCATTGCAAGAATCGATGCAATGGCAATTCTTTGTTTCTGTCCTCCCGACAATCCGGCAGTGGACGCCGTTGTATAGTCGCTCATTCCGACAACCTTTAAAGCCTCGTCAACTCTGCGTCTTATCTCTGTAGGCTCAACACCGAGATTTTCCGGAGCAAAAGCAACCTCATCCTCAACTATTGCGGCAACAATCTGATTATCGGGATTCTGAAAAACCATTCCCGCATTTTTTCTTATATCAAACAGATGCTCCTGCTGCTGTGTATCCATTCCCGCAACATAAACCTTGCCGCCCGTGGGCAGTAAAATAGCATTAAAATGCTTTGCCAAGGTAGATTTTCCGCAGCCGTTATGTCCGAGAACGGCGGTAAAACTTCCTTTTTCTATTTTTAAATCAAGATTTTCAAATACGTTTTTATTTTCTTCCTCTTCTTCCGATGCAGGATAAGCATATGTCAGGTTTTCGCATTTAATCATTCGTTATAATCCTTTCCGCATCAATCAGTCCGCTTCCCATCTTCCCGACAGTCCGCAGGGCAAAATAATATCGGTACCGGAAACAGGCAACCCTATTTCATCGGCAGCCACCTTTCCGCCGTATTTTTTTTCTATTGTAAGCTTTAATATATTTGATATTATCGTTGAACATAGACCTGTTGTATATGAGTTTATCAAGAAAAACAACGGTTTATCCGACATAATTTTCATACACTCACACACCAAACCGTAAAGCTCGTCCTCAATCTTCCAAAGCTCTCCCGACGGACCTCTTCCGTAGGTAGGCGGATCCATAATTACAGCGTCATATACTCTGTTTCTTCTTTCTTCTCTTGCCACAAATTTTTTGACATCATCTACAATATAGCGCACCGGCTTGTCCGCCAGTCCCGAAGAAACAACATTTTCCTTTGCCCATGTGACCATTCCCTTTGACGCGTCAACATGAACAACCTCTGCGCCTGCCGCCAATGCCGCCACAGTTGCTCCGCCCGTATAAGCAAAGAGATTTAACACTCTTATTCTGCGCCCCGATTTTCTTATTAAATCCGAAAACCAGTCCCAATTTACAGCCTGTTCGGGGAACAATCCCGTATGCTTAAAGCCCATAGGCTTTATATTAAAGGTTAAATCCTTATAATTAACAGTCCATCTTTCGGGCAGCTTTTTGGTTTTATACTCCCATGCTCCTCCGCCCGAGCTGCTTCTGTGATAATGGGCATCTGTTTTTTTCCGGAGAGCCTCGTTTAGCCTAACGTTCCATACAGCCTGCGGTTCGGGACGCAGCAAAAGATAATCTCCCCAATATTCAAGCTTTTCTCCTCCGCTGACATCCATTAATCTGTAATCTTTCCATTTATCTGCAAGCCACATATATTTATTAGCCTTTCATTAATTACTTTTTACCAATTACATAATTAACACGAAAAATAAGTTTACAACTTTTCCGTATTACGATTTTATGCCGTCACAATACGGCAGCATATAAAACCAATATAAATAATATATCATTAAATAAAGCCGTTGTCAAGGGCGAAAGCTTTAATTTTACAGGTAATACAAAAAAAGCAAAAAATCCCATGGAAATAAGTTTATTTTTGACTATATGAAAAATTTTTCCGTCATATTTGCATTATCGTCACAGAAAATCCCACAAATAATGCCTTACAAAAAAATCATATTATTCCAAATATAAATACCTTGCTTCAGCGCAGATTTTTCCTGAACTTCGGAATATATTTTAATATTAGAATCATTCCGCAGAAATGTATCACCGCATTCAGCGCCGTTGACGGCAATCTGTAAATAAGAGTCTGCATATAGCTCATATTCATTAAATCTTTCAGAATAAATGCCATTACTCCGACGCTTAAAACCACCGTATTCAACAAAACGCATAAAGCAATCTTCAGCACCGTCATTTTATTAAATTCCTCAACCTTGTAAAAAAACAATCCGAATGATACGCCGTATAAAAATTCAACTATTGTTATAGGAAAAAGATACGCTCCTCCGGCAGGATTTAAAAGATAGGATATAAAATCGCTCAAAGCGCCGCACAATCCGCCCCATAAAGGTCCGAACAGCGTTGAACATACCACGACAGGCAGGAATTTAAGAGATATTTTAATTCCCGATCCCACTCTTATGGATAGTGTTCCCAAGACTACCGTTACCGCAATAAGCATTGCAACGGTACAAATACGTTGTGTGTTGGTTTTCAAAGTCAGTTGTTTTGTTTTCATAATAAAAAATCCTTTCTGCAAATATACTGCAAAAAGGCATATTATATCGATTTTGCAGCAACGGAATGCGAAAATAATACCGCAAGCACACGCTTTTCGTAGTTAAGGCAACTTCCCGTCCTTATCTCACTTAACGCATTATTTTCTACTTTGCCGACTACTATATTAACATATAATAATTCATTTGTCAATACATTCAAAAATTTTTTTCAAAAAATCCGGGATTTTCGTTACTGTTCAAGTATCAATTATTGTTTATATGTTTTATTAATTAAGATAACAAGTGTATATTGACTGATTTTTGTTATCTGCACTTTCAAATGTTGAAACAGTTGTACTTTTGTTTGCCCAAAAGTACCAAAAGGCACATAAGGTGTTCCCCTTATGTATCCCCTTTTGGGTTTCACACCCGTATCAGTATTCTATAGCTCAAAC
>JAXEIW010000114.1:0-16645 GCA_034101885.1 Clostridia bacterium
TGGAATTTTCGAGTAAAAACAGAAAGGAATGATATAAATGGCTATAAAAATTAACAGTGAATACGGAGATGTTCTTGTTGACAACAGTGTTATAGCGTCAATTGCCGGTGCGGTTGCGAACAAATGCTATGGCGTTGTCGGTATGGCGTCAAGAGGCAAGAAGGATGGAATTGTCAGTCTGTTAAAGCCGGACAGCATGACTAAGGGGATAAAAATAAATGTTGTTGAATCGGGCATTGTAATAGAGCTTCACATTATGGTTGAATACGGTGTGAACATCAATGCAATCTGCAACAGCATAATACACAATGTGAAATATAAAATTGAGAACAAAACCGGTTTGAAGGTTACAAAGGTAAACGTATTGGTTGAATCTGTAAGAGTGCAGGATAATCTGTAATTAATGTCTGCAATTAAACTGTTTGGGAGGAGATTATTATTAACAGGATAGATGGAAAATTGCTGGCACAGATGATGATTTCCGGTGCTAACAATTTATATAATAAGAAACAAATTGTTGATGAATTAAATGTTTTTCCCGTGCCTGACGGAGATACGGGAACTAATATGTCAATGACGGTAACAGCAATGTCAAAATCATTGCAGGGAATGGTTACACAGTCGGTCACAAAGGTGGCGGACGCTATGTCCTATGCAACATTAAGAGGTGCAAGGGGAAATTCGGGCGTTATATTATCACAGTTTTTCAGAGGTATTTCAAAGAGCTTAAAAGGTGTGGGAGAATGTGACGTAAAACAATTTTCCAATGCGTTGCTTGCCGGTTCGCAGGCTGCATATAATGCGGTTATGAAGCCTACAGAGGGCACAATTTTGACCGTTGCAAGAGAGATAGCGCAGCGTGCTGTCAAAATTTCGGAGGAAAGCGAAGATTTTGAAAATGTTCTGGAAGTCGCTTTAAAGAAAGGAAATAAAACACTTGCAAAAACTACCGAAATGCTTCCTGCATTAAAAAAAGCGGGAGTCGTAGACGCAGGCGGACAGGGATGGATATTCTTCCTGGAGGGCGCTCTGGAGTATTTGCGGAGCGGGAACGTAATCGAAAGCGTACAGACGGGAACAGCAGTAACAAAGGAAAATAAGTCTGCTCAGGAAGCGATTGACACAAATAATATAAAATATAAGTATTGTACCGAATTTATAGTCGAAAAAAACAATCCCAATGCGGATATTCAAAGGTTTCGTTCGGCTATCGGCGAAAAGGGCGACTGTATGCTTGTAATCGATGATGAGGAAATTGTCAAGGTTCATATTCATACAAACAATCCGGGATATGTGCTTGAACGTGCGATTATGCTTGGCGATATGATAAATATAAAGATTGATAATATGAAGCATCAGCATCAGAATATTATCACAGCAAATGATACGGAAAAGAAAGAAGAAGAGGAAGAGATTGAAGAAACCGGCGAGAAAAAAACTTTCGGTTTTGTGGGAATATGTGTGGGTGACGGCATTGCGGACATTTTCAGAAATCTTGGAATAGACAGGATTATTGAGGGCGGGCAGACAATGAATCCCAGTACCGATGATATAATAAATGCAGTAAAGCGTGTGAATGCCGATACAATATTTGTTTTCCCGAATAATAAAAATATTATAATGGCGGCAAATCAGGCAAAGGAAATATCCGATAAAAATATTGTTGTTATTCCCACAAAAAGTATACCTCAGTGCGTTTCTGCAATGCTTGCGTTTTCCGAATCTAAGGACGCACAGCAGAATGAAGCGGCAATGAACAGAGCGATTGGGTCGATAAAGACAGGTCAGGTAACATATGCCGTAAGAGATACAAAAATTGACGATATGGTTATTAATGAGGGTGATATTCTCGGAATAGAGGAAAGCTCAATAAGTGTTACGGGAAATGACGCAACACAGGTTTTGAAAGAGCTGGTAGAGAAAATGACAGATGACGACAGCGAGTTTATCACGGTATACTACGGAGAAGATATAAGCCGTGAATGTGCCGAAAAGCTTGAAGAAGAGCTTGAAGAAAAATATGAGGATTTTGAAATTTCCGTAAAATACGGAGGTCAATCTTTGTACTATTATATTATATCTGTTGAATAAAATAATGTGAAAAATAAGCGGCGCATCTCATCTTGAAAGCATGCCTTGAAGTATACACATACGTCGGCAGCAGTCTTTCGAGCGACCTGCTTGCTTCTTTTTCACATTAGATTTGTGCCGCCGCGTGGCGGCGGAATGGAAGATTAATGTGAAAAATAAGCGGCGTATCTCGCATTTTGCGGGGAAACGAAGCGCACCGAGTGCAGATGAAAACATTACAAATAAGGATTGAGCAAGGGCTGTTAAAACAGCTCTTGTGTTGTATGTGAAAGGATTTGACGGTCATAAATATGCATGATATTCGAAGTCTTAAGGGAATAGGTGACACAAGGGCAAAGATGTTTGAAAAAAAAGGTATAAATACTGTTGAGGATCTTTTGTATTTTTTTCCCAGGAGCTATGAGGATAGGGGCTTTTCGAAAGATATTGTAAATTGCTGCCCGGGCGAGGAGCTTTTGGTAAAGGCGGTTGTTGTATCTCCCATAAAGGAAGCGCGGATAAGAAAAAATATGACAATATATTCGATGGTAGTCGGTGATGACACAGGAATTATGGCGGTAACCTGGTATAATAATCGGTTTGTGAAAAATATTTTCAAAAAGGGTGACCAATATTATTTTTACGGAAAAATAAATCCAAACTCAAGAAAAAAAGAAATGCTGACGCCGGTATATGAAAAGGTGGGAAAAGAAAAATTTGTCGGGAAAATTGTTCCGATATATCCGCTTTGGGGAAATCTAACGCAGAAATTTATTCAGACGATTATGAGTGAAGCGCTTGAGGTATGCGGAAATTTCGAGGAATATATGCCGTGGGAAATTATGAGGGAATACAAGCTGTGCGACATAAATTATGCCGTTAAAAATATACATTTTCCAAAGACCTTTGAGGACTTTGAAACTGCAAGAAAAAGGCTTGTTTTTGAAGAACTTCTGATGCTTCAGCTTGCTCTTTTGTATAAAAAGGAAGCGTCGTTGGAAATTAAAAGAAAACCCTTTGACAATACAGAGTGTGTGAACGAATTTTTAAGGTTACTGCCCTTTGAAATGACAAAGGCACAGAAAAATGCCTGTAATGATATTTTGAATGACTTCAAAAAGGATGTTCCCATGAATCGCCTTGTTCAGGGGGATGTGGGATCGGGAAAAACCGCGGTTGCCGCAGCCGTTATGTATGTGGCGGTCAAAAACGGTTATCAGACGGCAATTATGGCGCCTACCGAAATACTTGCAGAGCAGCATTATGAGTGTTTCTGTGATTTTTTTGGAAATACAGGAATAAGAATATGCCTGCTGACTTCGTCCACAAAGAAGAAAAAAGCGTTATATGAAGAAATTAAAACGCAAAAATATGATATTATTATCGGAACTCATGCACTTATTTCGGAAGGGGTTGAATATGCAAGCTTGGGGTTGGTTATTGCGGATGAACAGCACCGATTCGGAGTAACGCAGCGTGCAAAGCTTACCGGCAAAGGCGAGGGAGTACATACCTTGATTATGACCGCAACACCGATTCCGAGAACCTTGGCGCTTATTCTCTATGGAGATTTGGATATTTCGGTAATAGACGAACTGCCGCCGGGAAGAAAACCTGTAAAAACATATGCTGTTGGGGAGGATATGCGAAAGAGGATATATGCTTTTTTGGAAAAGAATCTTAAAGAGGGAATGCAGTGTTATGTGGTTTGTCCTCTGATTGAGGAAACACAGAAAAGCGATTTGCAGAATGCTGTGGGAATACAGGAAAAAATGCAGAGTATTTTTGAGAATTACAGCGTAGGACTTATTCACGGTAAAATGAAGCCTAAGGATAAGGACGAGGTTATGGAACGTTTTGTTAAAGGTGAAACTGATATTCTTGTTTCAACAACAGTAATTGAGGTGGGAGTAAATGTTCCGAATTCGAATATAATGATAATAGAAAATGCGGAGCGTTTCGGATTGAGTCAGCTTCATCAACTTCGGGGAAGAGTCGGCAGAGGGAGAGATCAGGCGTTTTGCATATTATTTGCCCACGGAAACAATGATATTATAAAAAAAAGAATGGAGATAATGTGTACATCAAATGATGGCTTTTATGTGTCGGAAGAGGATTTAAAGCTCAGAGGACCGGGAGATTTTTTCGGAACACGTCAGCACGGACTTCCGGAGCTGAAAATTGCAAACTTGTTTTCCGATATGAAAATTTTAAAAAAGGCACAGTCAGCGGCAGAAAAAATCATATCGGAGGACAGAAATCTTGAAGAGAATATTAATGCGGGACTCCTTGAAAAAATAAAGAAAATGTTTAGAGAGGATATAGCCGCAAACTGACGATTAATGTATTTTCATTTTTGATATGTACAATTTGCGACATTTTTTTTAAGGAAGTAAAAAAATATTATTTTTTTTGATATTTTTATAACTTTTTTTGTAAATATAGTTGACGATTTTAAAATTTTAAGTTAAAATATATAATATGTAGTGTAGAAGGAGTAGTGTTTCTCTTTTAGGAAGGGTGACGGCTTTGAGAATTATATCCGGTTCACGAAGAGGACAGAAATTATTCGAATTTGAGGGAATGGATATACGTCCTACAACCGATCGTGTGAGAGAATCCATGTTTAATCTTATTATGGATTTTGTATACGGTGCGAGTGTTTTGGATTTATTTGGAGGAAGCGGAGCTTTGAGCTTTGAAGCACTGAGCAGAGGAGCGGAAAAGTCGGTTATATGTGACATAGAAAAGCAATCGCTGGAGCTGATAAAAAGAAATGCAAAAGCACTGAGATTTGAGGACAAAATCACTGTTAAAAGGATTGCCGCAATGGATTTTTTAAAAGAAAGCAAGGAAAGCTTTGACATAATTTTTTTGGATCCACCGTATAACAAGGGATTTATAAGACCTGTTATTAATGAGATTACTGCAACGGACAAGCTATGCGAAAACGGAATAATTGTTCTGGAAAGCGACTTTGTCGATGAACACGGAGAATTTGACGGTGTGGAAATGTTAAAGCAGAGGAAATATGGAAGAAGCTACATTACAATTTACCAAAGAGGTGTAGGCTGATGAGAATAGCAGTGTATCCGGGCAGTTTTGATCCGATTACCAACGGACATCTGGATATTATAAAAAGAGCGTCGAGGTTGTATGACAAGGTTATTGTGGGAGTGCTTAACAATGCAAGCAAAAGCCCCGTTTTTACGGCTGAAGAGCGAAAGCAGATGATAGATGAGGCAACTGAAGGAATTGATAATGTTTCGTGTGACATTTTCAGTGGATTGTTGGTTGACTTTGCAAAACAAAATCATGCAACGGTAATAATAAAAGGATTGAGGACTGTAGCGGATTTTGAATACGAATTTCAGATGGCGCTTTTGAATAAGGCATTAAACCCGGAATATGAAACAGTATTTATGATGACGGACAGCAAGTTCTCCTATATCAGCTCAAGCATGGTGAAGGAAGTGGCAAAATATCACGGACAACTTGAAGGGCTTGTTCCTGAAAGAACAGCAGATAAAATTATGAAGAAATTTTAATAAAATAAAGTGAGGAGTTTTGAACATGGATATAATGGAAATCATTAATTTGATGGAGGAAAATGTTGAAAAGGCACCTACTGTACCCCTGAGCGGAAAAATTCTTTTGGACAAAGAGGATATATTGGACTATATCCAGGAAATGCGTTTATCGTATCCGGATGAGGTTAAGGAAGCCAAATGGGTTAAGGAGGAAAGACAGAGAATACTTTCCGAAGCAGAGGCAAGAGCTGATTCTATGATTAAAACCGCTGAAGCAAAAATGATTCAGATGGTTGATGAAAACGAAATAACAAAGCAGGCGCAGGAATATGCTACAAAGCTTGTTGAGGATGCAAAGGCTCAGTCGTCAAAGCTTATTACCGACAGCGACCAGTATGCCGATGATATACTGGGAGATGTTGAGCGCCGGCTTGAAATGCTTCTTAAGAAGGTTACCGATGACAGAAATTATTTCAACAACAAATAATACATAAATTTTATTACTTGGGCTGTGCCGTATGATAAGGGAGTTTTATATTCTTTTGTCGTAATTAAGGTATAGCCTTTGTTATTAATAAAATATTATGCGTTGTAATTTGGATTTTCAGTCTGTTAAGGCTGTATAAAAACAGAAAAGGAGAGAGAGATAGTATGCTTACGGATATTGAAATTGCACAAGCCGCAAAAATGAATCATATTAAGGATGTTGCGGAAACTATCGGAATAACAGAGGATGATTTGGAGTTTTACGGCAAGTATAAGGCAAAGATTTCTGATGAATTTATAAAGAAGGCAGAGAAAAACAAAAAAGGAAAATTGGTTTTGGTGACGGCAATAAATCCTACACCGGCAGGAGAGGGAAAGACGACAACTACCGTAGGATTGGGCGATGCCATGAATCTTATAGGAAAGAAATGTGTTCTTGCGTTAAGAGAACCGTCCTTGGGACCTGTTATGGGAATAAAGGGAGGGGCTGCCGGAGGCGGTTACAGTCAGGTTGTTCCTATGGAGGATATAAATCTGCATTTCACGGGAGATATGCACGCAATAACTGCGGCGAATAACCTGTTGTCCGCAATGATTGATAATCATATACATCAGGGCAATGAGCTTGATATCGATGTTACGAACATTGTGTGGAAGCGTGTTCTTGATATGAATGACAGAGCGTTGAGAAATGTCGTTGTTGCTTTGGGCGGAAAGATAAACGGAGTTCCCCGTGAGGATGGATTTATGATTACCGTTGCTTCCGAGATTATGGCTATCTTGTGTCTGTCTGATAATCTCGACGATCTCAAGTTCAGATTGGGTGAGATTATTATCGGATATAACCGTTCGGGTGAGCCTGTTTATGCAAGGCAATTAAATGCGCAGGGTGCAATGGCAGCATTGCTTAAGGATGCAATAAAACCTAATCTTGTTCAGACCTTGGCTCATACACCTTGTTTTATTCATGGAGGACCTTTTGCCAATATTGCTCACGGCTGCAACAGTATTATTGCAACAAAGCTTGCGCTTTCTCTGGGTGATTACGCTATTACGGAGGCAGGCTTCGGAGCAGATTTGGGTGCGGAAAAGTTCATGGATATTAAATGCCGTTTTGCGGGATTAAAACCTGATGCCGTTGTTATTGTTGCAACGGTGAGAGCATTGAAATATAACGGCGGTGTGCCGAAAACAGATTTAAAAACCGAAAATGTTGAAGCACTGAAAAAGGGTATTGTAAATCTTAAAAAGCATATCGAAAATATGCAGAGCTACAAAGTACCTGTTGTTGTTGCATTGAACAGATTTGATACCGATACCGATGAAGAATTGAAAACGGTGATAGACACCTGTGCCGAATACAACGTTGAGGTATCCCTGTCCGAGGTGTTCGCAAAAGGCGGAGAGGGCGGAATAGATCTGGCAGAAAAGGTTGTGGCAGCAATTGATAATCAGCCGTCGGAATATGCTCCTTTGTATGATGAAAAGCTTTCCGTAAAGGAAAAAATTGATATAATAGTAAAGAGGATATACGGAGGAAAGGGAGCTGTATATACTGCTAAGGCGAATAAACAGATAGCTCAGTTGGAAAAGTTCGGTCTTGACAAAAAGCCAGTATGCATGGCAAAAACTCAGTATTCATTATCCGATAATCCGGCGCTTCTCGGAAGACCGGAAAACTTTGAGGTAACAGTTTCAAGGGTAAGGGTGTCAAACGGTGCCGGATTTATAGTTGTTGAAACGGGAGATATTATGGTTATGCCCGGATTGCCCAAAAAGCCTGCAGCAAATAACATTGATATTGATGCGGACGGAAAGATTACGGGTTTATTCTGATGGTATATAAATCAAACAGCCCTTTGGAAACCGCAAATATCGCAAAGGCTTTTGCCAAAACATTAAAAGGCGGCGACGTTTTATGCTTAAACGGAGATTTGGGAGTGGGAAAAACCGCCTTTGTACAAGGATTGGTTAAGGCTCTGGGATTTGAAGAGCCTATCAGCAGCCCGACCTTTACAATTGTAAATTGCTATGAGGGAGGAAGACTTCCCATATATCATTTTGATGTGTATAGGATTGATGACTGTGATGAGATGTATGAGGTGGGTTTTGAGGAATATGTATACGGCAGCGGCATTACTATTATTGAATGGTCTGATAAAATAAAGGAAATACTTCCCCCAAAGAGATATGATATAACTATTTCAAAGGATTATGAAAAACATGAAAATTTCAGATATATTGAAATTGAAGAAAAAAACTAAGACGATAGCTTTGCAATGCTGCCGTGTTTTTATAGGAGATGTTAAGCAGGTATGAAAATACTATCAATAGATACGTCCGCGAGTGTTGCGTCGGCGGCGGTTACAGAGGATGAAAAACTGGTATGTGAAATCATAGTAAATAATAAACTGACTCATTCTCAAACGCTTATGCCGATGATTGACAGCGTTCTTAAGCAATCGGAAACGGAGCTTTCGGAAATAGATTTGATTGCTGTTGCAAACGGTCCGGGATCCTTTACCGGGTTAAGGATCGGCGTGTCAACCGCAAAGGGATTGGCGGACGCTTTGAAAAAGCCTGTTGTCGGCATAAGCACACTTACGGCAATGGCATATAATCTGCCCTATTGCGAATATTTAATTACACCGATAATGGATGCAAGACGTTCGCAGGTATATAATGCGATTTACAGATGGAAAGGAACTAAGCTTGAAGAAATTGAGCCGCCGAGAGCTTTGTCTGTTGAAGAATTGATTGAAGAGCTGAAAGAAAAGGGAGAAAAAGCTGTATTTTTAGGCGACGGTGTGCCTGTTCATAGGGAAACAATTGAAAACATACTGGGGGAAAATGCTATTTTTGCTCCGTCATGCTCAAATGCGCAAAGAGCTTCGGTTCTTGCTGTTCCGGCAAAAAAAATGTTTGAGCAGGGAAAAGCGACCAACGGATTCGGACTGATACCGGTATATTTAAGGAAGTCGCAGGCAGAACGTGAAGCGGAAGAAAGGGAAAAAGAAAAGCGTTTAATATGACGTTTGTAATTTAATTAATTAGTATATATTGCCGTATTGAAACGGCAGAACGGAGGATTTAAATGTTAGCTATAGGAAGCGATCACGGTGGTTTTGAGTTAAAAAATCATATAATAAAGCATCTTGAGGAAAAGGGAATTGAATATAAGGATTTTGGGTGCTATGATGAAAAGAGCGTCGATTATCCCGATATTGCACAAATAGTATGTAATTCCATAAATAATGGTGAATGTGAAAGAGGAATTTTGATTTGCGGAACGGGAATAGGTATTTCAATTGCCGCAAACAAAATTGACGGTATAAGAGCGGCACATTGTCACGATGTTTACAGTGCTCAAATGTCGAAAAGACATAACAATGCAAATGTGCTTTGCATGGGAGGCAGAGTTATAGGCAGCGAATTGGCATTTATGATTGTTGACAACTGGTTGGATGCAGAATTTGAGGGCGGCAGACACGCTGCGAGAGTTGAAAAAATTCATGCTCTTGAAAAATAACAAAAGGACAAAACCGTATTTGAAAAATAAAGTATAATAAATAATGCTCACCGAATAAATGCGATTTTCAATCACATTTAGAAAAATTATGACTATTGTCAAAACTTTTCATGTAAAATCAAAGATTTCACATAGTTCGCATTGATAAAGTCTGCTGAAATAAATATTTTGGTGGCAAAATATTTATTCAGCAGTCATTAAATAATAATAAAATCCGTGTTTTTCGTACAAACATATTTTTGTGCGATGAGATACGGATTTTTTTGTAATATGTTTAAAATTTTCTGTGATGTTAATAATAAATTCATTAAATAAACAATATTTATTAATTGACAAAATGAAAATATGTGTTATAATATAAGCATAAAAGGTCAAAGAAAGTCAAAGTCAATAAATAATCAGAAAAGAGATGAACAGGATGGGTACAAGTGACAAGATAGAAAGTTTTATTCTGGAATTATTGAAAAATGATGATAATGATTGGATTGAATTGGGAAGAAATGAACTGGCATCGGTTTTCAATTGCGTGCCATCACAGATTAATTACGTTATTTCAACAAGATTCAATGCGGACAAGGGTTACATTGTTGAATCAAGACGAGGAGGCGGAGGATATTTAAGAATTAAAAAAATTAAATATAACGAAAGCGATTTGCTTTTTAAAGCGATAGAGAAAATCGGAGCTTCAATAGACTCTGCCGCAGCAAAATCAATTGTAGGTTATCTTGCTTCAACAGGAACAATTAATGAAAATGCAGCAAATTTAATTCTGGCTGCCGTTTCGGAAAAGAGTATTCCGCAGAATGTTGAACAAAAGGACACAATAAGAGCAAATATATTAAAAAATATGCTTTTGACACAAGCATAGATAAAAAATATGTTATGACATTATATTTTAATATTGGAAAGTTTAAATAAAAACAGGTATATTTTAAGAAGGGATTGATTTTTATGTATGATTTATTTTCGGAATTTGCAGATTTTTTTGATAACTTTGATGTGTTTCCAAGCTATAGAGAGGCAAAAAGCTGCCCCGGATGCGGCAGAACATTTCAAAGCTTTCAGCAGTCGGGTAAATTCGGCTGTCCAAAGTGTTATGAAACCTTCAGAGCACCAATAACACAAACACTGCGTCAGATACAACAAAATTCAAAGCACACAGGAAAAATTCCCGCCGGAAGTGCATATGAATTAAAGAAGAAAAGACAGTATGAGGAACTGAAAGCACAGCTCCAAAAAGCAGTTAAAGAAGAAAATTACGAAGAGGCCGCAAAGCTTCATAAGCAGCTCAAGGCTTTGGGAAATATTGATGAATGATAAAAGGGGTGACAGATATGATTTGGTATAAGGAAAAAAATGACGATGATATAATCGTAAGCACAAGAATACGCTTGGCAAGAAATCTTGAAAAATATCCGTTTCCGAATGCAATGTCAAGTCAGCAAATGAGAACTGCCGCAAAGGAAATTGAGGACAGCATTTTAAATTCAAATTCGACTCTCGCAAAAAGCTTTAAGGCATATTATATTAAGGATACGAGCGATGTTGACAAACAGGTACTTGCCGAAAAACATTTGATAAGCCCGGATTTGCTTAAAAAACCCGATGCTTCGGTGATGATAAGCGATGATGACAGCATGAGCATAATGCTTATGGAGGAGGACCATATAAGACTTCAGGTTATCATGGGAGGATACAAGCTTGACGAGGCATATGAAACCGCAAATCGTGTTGATGATGTTATTGACGAAAATCTTAAATATGCATTCGATAAGGATTTCGGTTACCTGACAAGCTGTCCCACAAATACAGGAACAGGCTTGAGAGCATCTGTTATGATGCATTTGCCGGCATTAACCATGACCGATAATATTTCAAGAATTATTTCATCGGCAAGCAATTTCGGCATTGCGGTAAGAGGATTGTACGGCGAGGGCTCAAAGGCATACGGCAACTTATATCAGATTTCCAATCAAATTACTTTAGGTCTTTCGGAAAAGGAAATTATCGAGAAGGTTAAAAATATAGTAAATCAGATTGCCGAACATGAAAAAGACGCGCGTAAGAAATTGGGAGAGAACAACAATGATTATCTTGAGGACAGATTTTACCGGTCTTACGGAACGCTGAAATATGCAAGGAGTATGTCGTCACAAGAAGCAAAATCTCTTATATCCGATGTTATGATGGGTATAAATATGGGAATACTAAAGGATATTAATGCAAATTTAATTGAGCTTATGATTTTGGCAGAGCCGGCATCGGTTGAAAATAAAGCCGGAAAACGACTCACACCTGCCGAACGAGATAAGGCTCGTGCGGAAATGATAAGAAATAATATAACAAACAGAGAAAAATTATTAAAAATGAAGCAAGATTAATGTGGAAGAAAAAAGCAGATTAATTACGTTACAACGCCGCTTTTGCGGCGATGAGAAGAAAGGAAGGATTATTATGATGTTTTCAAGTTTTACTGAAAAAGCAAGAGCCGCAATATCGAATGCCCATGATGCGGCTTGTGAAATGGGGCATTATTATATAGGCAGTGAACATCTTCTGCTGGGACTCATAAGAGAGGGCAGCGGAGTTGCGGCAAAGGCATTGCAGGACGAAGGTGTTACAGAGGAAGCGGTTAGAGAAAAGCTTAATGCTCTAATAGGCATAAAGCCGGCGATAAATCCAAATACCGAGCTTTCACTTACACCGAGAAGCAAAAGAATTCTCGAATACAGCGCAATGGAGGCAAAAAGACTGGGACACAGCTATATAGGAACAGAGCATATTCTTATGGCAATTATGCGTGACGGCGACGGAGTTGCGGCTCAAATTCTGATGAGCCTTGGCGTAAACCTCGATACCTTTTACACAAACACAGTGAATGCTATAGACAATGAAGGCTATACACATCCGCAGGGAAACAAGAAAAGCGGCGGCAATGCAAAAACGCCTACTCTTGATAAGTTCGGAAGAGATTTGACAGAAATGGCACGAGAAAACAAATTTGATCCTGTTATAGGACGTGACAATGAAATTGCAAGGGTTATGCAGATACTTTCAAGACGTACAAAGAATAATCCTTGTCTGATAGGTGAACCGGGTGTGGGTAAAACCGCTGTCGCGGAGGGACTTGCGCAGAAAATAGCGTCAGGTGATGTCCCCGAATCGCTAAAGGATAAAAGATTGGTTGCCGTTGACCTGTCATCAATGGTTGCCGGCGCAAAGTACAGAGGTGAATTTGAGGAGCGTCTGAAAAAAGCAGTGGAAGAAGTAATCACGGCAGGAAATGTAATTTTGTTTATAGATGAAATTCACACCATTGTAGGCGCAGGTTCCGCCGAGGGTGCAATTGACGCATCAAATATTCTTAAACCGTCGCTTGCCCGTGGAGAATTACAGTTAATCGGCGCAACGACTTTGAACGAATACAGAAAGTATATTGAAAAGGATGCAGCACTTGAAAGAAGATTTCAGCCTGTAATTGTAGGCGAGCCGACTGTTGAGGAAACAATTCAGATTTTGGATGGTATCAGAGATAAATATGAAGCCCATCATGGAGTTAAAATTACCGATGAGGCAATTAATGCAGCGGCAAAGCTGTCGGAAAGATATATTACAGACAGGTTTTTGCCCGACAAAGCCATTGACCTGATTGATGAGGCAGCGTCAAAGAAAAAGCTTTCGACTCTTGTTGCGCCGGAGGGTGTCAAAGAGCTTGAAGAAAAACTGGAAAAGCTATCTAATGACAAGCAGGAAGCAATAACCGCGCAGGATTTTGAAAAAGCGGCGGAGCTTCGTGACGAGGAGTCAAAAATAAAAGAAAGTATTGACAAGGCAAAAGGTGAATGGAAAGGAGAAACCACAACTTCTCACAATCTGTGTGTTACAGAGGATGATATTGCCGATATTATTTCAAGTTGGACAAATATCCCCGTTAAAAAGATAGCGGAAGAAGAAAGCGAGAAGCTTAAAAATCTTGAAGAAATTCTTCATAAAAGAGTTATCGGACAAGACGAGGCTGTTACGGCAGTTGCAAAGGCAATAAGACGAGGAAGAGCAGGACTTAAAGATCCGAAACGTCCAACCGGTTCATTCCTGTTCTTAGGACCCACAGGCGTTGGAAAGACAGAACTGTCAAAGGCTCTTGCAGAAGCAATGTTCGGTTCGGAGAATGCGATGATCAGGGTTGATATGTCGGAATACATGGAGAAACATTCGGTATCGAAATTTATAGGTTCGCCTCCCGGATATGTCGGATATGATGAGGGCGGACAGCTTACCGAAAAGGTAAGAAAACATCCGTATTCGGTTATTCTGTTTGATGAAATAGAAAAGGCACATCCGGATGTGTTCAACATCATGCTGCAAATTCTTGAGGACGGTATATTAACCGATGCACAGGGAAAAAGAGTGGACTTCAGAAACACCGTTATTATCATGACTTCAAATTTGGGAGCAAAAAACATTTTGAATTCAAATACAAAGCTGGGATTTAATTCGGAAAAGAACGATGACAATGCTAACGATGATGTAAAAATCAAAGAAAAGGTAATGTCAGAGGTTAAAAATGCGTTTAAGCCGGAATTTCTTAACAGAATTGACGATATTATCGTGTTTAAGAGATTGTCGGAGGAAAATATTAAATCGATTGCAAAATTGATGCTTGATAATCTTAATGCAAGACTTGCCGCAAATGAAATAAGCGCTGAATTTACCGATAATGCCGTTGGATTGATTTCAAAAGAAGGATTTGATCCTGTTTACGGTGCAAGGCCTTTAAGACGTGCAATTCAAAGCAAAATTGAAGATATGCTTGCAGAAAAAATTATTGACGGTGATATAAAAAACGGTGACAAAATAACTGTTGACGCCAAAGATGATGAGTTTGTTTTGGCATAATATAATGTCTGCCGAACAAAAAAGAAATGACTCAATTCCTAAAAGGGTTGAGTCATTTCTGCATTTGAATAATTATCCTACAGTGTTTTCAATATGGTATGTATTTATATGCATCATTTCTGTCCGTAAAGCAGCTTTCCAAGGTTTCCGAATAATAAATTTCATCATCACACACAAAAACAGCTTCAACTCCGTATTTTACGGTAAGCTTTTTCCCCTCATCAAGCCCCATCAAAAAACACGCCGTACTCAAAGCATCGCCGTCAAAGCCTTTATCCGAAACTATAGTTACGCTGTGCAGCTCGTTTTGAGCAGGGTAGCCTGTTTTTGCATCTATAATGTGGTGATACCTTTTTCCGTCAATAATTGCAAACCTTTCATAATCTCCCGATGTTATAATAAATTTATTCTCAAGAGTAAGCGTACCTGTCATGCCGTTTTCATCTTGTGGATCACGAATGCCTATTTTCCATGGTTTTCCGCCTTTTTTTGTTCCGTATACATATATATTACCTCCGAGATTTATCATCGTTCCCTCTATGTCGTGGCTTTTTAAATACTCTGCGAGCCGATCTGCTATATATCCCTTAGCAACAGCACCAAGCGTTATTTTTTGATTATTCTTTGTTATCCTTATATGTTTTCCGTCAATTTGCAGCGAGGAATATCCCACAGACGGCATATACCGCATAATTTCATTATTTTCCGGCTTTTTGCCGGATTTTAACGCGTTATTCCACAATTGAGATACCGTTCCCACAGTAATATCAAATCTGCCGTCGGTATCTTTATAATATTTTCCGCTCTGTATGACCATTTCAAGAATATCATCGGTAATCTCCGATTCCTTGTTTAAATTAAGCTTGTATAAATCACTGCCGATGTTTGTTTCGGAAAGAGTGCTGTCATAATATCTTATCTTTTCAGCGCACTCTTCAAGGTATTTTTTGCTTTTTTGATTTCCTATAACCTTAATTGAAACAGTTGTATCAAAAACTCCGTCCATTGAAATTGTATATTCTCCGGAATTGAGATTTTTATAAACAACAAATAAGACAATAACGGCGGCAACACCTACCGCAAAAACAGATTTTATTTTTGTACGTTTTTCCACAAAACCGCTCCTTTATGTGTAAAAACCTCATTGGTACAAAACCAATGAGGTTTTTATTTACTTTAATAAACCGTCTTACTTGCTTTTTTCATCGGAAACAAGCTCTTTTATAGAGGTTGCCATACCTGCAAGGCCTTGAATCTGTGACGGGATAATAATTTTTGTTGATTTTCCGTCTGCAACCTTTTCAAGGCTTTCCAAAGCCTTTAATGCTACATAGGAATCACCGGGATTTGCTTCGTTAATCTTTTTGATACCCTCAGCAATAGCAGTTTGCACCTTCAAAATAGCCTCTGCCTGACCTTCAGCTTCCTTAATTGCCGTTTCCTTTTTAGCCTCCGCTCTTAATATTGCAGACTCTTTTTCACCTTCTGCCATAAGAATTGAAGATTTCTTTTCGCCTTCGGCTTTTAAAATACTCTCTCTTCTTTCACGCTCCGCTTTCATCTGCTTTTCCATTGCGTCCTGAATTTCACGAGGAGGTATAATATTTTTAAGCTCAACTCTGTTAATCTTAATACCCCATGGATCGGTTGCTTCATCAAGTATGGCTCTCATCTTTGTGTTTACGGTATCTCTTGAGGTTAATGTTTCGTCAAGCTCCAAATCACCGATGATATTTCTAAGCGTCGTCGCTGTCAGATTTTCAATTGCCATCATAGGACGTTCGACACCGTAAGTATACAGCTTCGGATCTGTAATCTGATAGTATACAACAGTATCAATCTGCATTGTAACATTATCCTCTGTAATAACCGGCTGTGGCGGAAAGTCCACAACCTGTTCCTTCAGGTTTACTTTTTTTGCGATTTTTTCAACAAAAGGAATTTTAACGTGCAGTCCTACCTTCCACGTTGAACTGTAACCGCCAAATCTTTCAATAATATATGCATATGCCTGCGGAACAATTTTAATATTTGCTATAATAACACATAAAACTAAAATTAATAAAATAAAAATAATCATAAATACCCTCTCTTTCCGCACATTAAAAATGTGCTGCAAATTATTTGCTTACAT
>JAXEIW010000115.1:0-24468 GCA_034101885.1 Clostridia bacterium
TATTGTAGATGGTCAATTTCAATTAGATAAAAAAGATTTAAGGCTAAAGTTTAGAGGAAGTAGCAATCAGAGAATTTGGGAAAAACGAAATGGAGAGTGGTATGTATAAGAGATAGTTCACTAAAGAAATATGCTCCTTTAGATTCGCAAAAAGATATTACATTAAAATGGCGTGGAAGTTCAAATCAAAGAGTGATTGATGTACAAAGTAGTTTAAAAAATTCTAAGGTGGTTTTATATGATTAAGATTTTAAGAAAAAGTATAAGCGCAGGCTTTTTAATCGGACTTTCGGGATATATTTCATTAATGTGTGATAATAAATATATTTCGGCAATGTTGTTTTGTGTCGGGCTGTATACAATATGTTTCTACAATTTAAATTTGTACACAGGAATGACAGGGTATTTATGGAACAATAAAAGAAAAAGGTATATATCAACATTATGCCTAACATTAATTGGGAACATAATCGGATGTGTAATTATTTCAATTTGTCCTTTACCCCAAAACATTTATGTAGAATTACAAGGAATGATTACTCAAAAAACAATCGGTTCAGCTATTTTTGAGTCATTTCTGTGCGGGAGTTTGATGTTCATCGCCGTTGACATGTATAAAACAAATAAGAATCCTACAGGAATATTTTTAGCTGTGCCGGCATTTATTCTCTCCGGCATGGAGCATAGTATAGCAAATACATATTATTTGTTGGCTTCTAAGGAATGGGATTTTATACCATATATTTTGATATGTATAATCGGAAACACAATGGGAGCAATATTTACAAATATACTTATTAAAGGAAAACAATAATATGAAATTTGAGATTTTTTGCGGCGACAATAGAATGCTGTTTCAGACAGAACAAGTTAATTCAATTCATATTTAAAAAGTGAATTTGTACAACTAAAACAACTTTATAAATATAATTAAAAACAAACAATCACAAAGGAGATTAGCGAAAATGAATACAATAACAGATAACACACTATATTGGGCAAAAACAAATGAAAATGCAATAATACCAACAAAATCAGAAGAAAATGCAGGATATGATATATATGCTAATTTCGAAGAAGATTACTTAATTATTAATCCTTGTGAAACAAAACTTATTCCGACAGGTGTGGCTTGTGCTGTAAGTGATGAATATTATTTACAAGTGCAAGAAAGAGGCTCAACAGGTAGTAAAGGCATGAAATACGGGGCTGGGGTTATTGATAGTGGGTATCGTGGCGAAATATTTATAGCGATAACCAATACAAACGAAATACCAGTGTGTATAGTTAAAGAAAATATAGAATATAATCGAATAAAATTAGATACATATCCGTATACAAATGTTATATTATATCCCATAAGCAAAGGTATAGCTCAATTAGTTGTACATAATGTTCCTAAAATGAAACCTGTAATAATAGATTATGAAGAATTAAAAAAAATTCCGTCCGACAGGCAAGAAGGTAATTTAGGCAGCAGTGGAAAATAATTTAAAATAATGGTATAAATATTTGGTATATGTCAATCATAATAGTATCATCAAACATTTATTATGTGTATAAAAGGAGAAAATTAATTTGCTTACAGTATCATACTCAGCTAATAATAACGAAATTTCTAATAAAGATTTAAAAAAACTAAAGATTGAGAAAAAAGACTACATTGATTATATCGAAAGTATAAAAAATAAGATAATTCAAAATAATTATGAAAATTCTATATAAACACCAAAAATAAGTTGACAAAATCTTTAAATTGTACTACAATAGATAGTGGGATAATTCTTTTATTCTACTATCTATTTTTTTAAACAAAAAGAGGTGAAATAAATGAAAAAAATAGCAGCTATATATATCAGGGTTTCAACTGACTATCAGGCAGAAGAAGGATATTCAATAGAGGCACAAAAAGAACAACTTTCTGCCTATTGTGTGTCAAAAAATATTAAAAATTATGAGTATTATATTGACGGAGGATGGTCTGGAAGCAATATAAATAGACCTGAGATAAAAAGATTAATTCAGGACATAAATGAAGATAAAGTATCTCATGTCATTGTATATAAATTGGACAGACTTTCTCGTTCTCAAAAGGACACATTATATCTTATAGAAGATGTTTTTATCCCTCATAAGGTTGACTTCATATCCTTAAATGAAAGTATGGACACGTCTACGCCTATGGGTAAATTAATGATAGGAATACTGTCTGCATTTGCTCAACTTGAAAGAGAAAATATTCGTTTGCGTACACGCATGGGAATGAAAGAACGAGTAAAATCCGGTTTGTGGATGGGTGGCGGCAGAATCCCTTTTGGGTTTGACTATGATATAAATAAAGGTATTCTTGTGCCGAATAAAGATGCCGAAAAAGTAAGGCAAATTTATAAATTGTATATTGATGGTAATTCTCCTCAAGAAATAGCTATTATGCTTGGGTTAAAATACGAAAGATTGGTTGTTCAAATTTTAACAAGAAAAAGCAACTATGGTATAATTGAATACAACGGTGAAGAATATCAAGGTAAACATGAGCCTATTATTTCTAAAGAAATATATGACATGGCAATGAAATGTATGCTTGACAGAAAAGCTACAAGAGCAAACAAGTCCGACCATTTACTCACAGGACTCGTATATTGCGGTAAATGTGGAGCAAAAATGCGCTATCAAAAATGGAGTAAAGACGGAAGATGTAAATTTGTTTGCTATTCTCAACAGAAAAGTAAACCTTATCTAATTAAAGACCCCAATTGTACCCAAGGTAAAGTATGGGTAGAGGAGGTTGAAAATATAGTTATAAATTCATTAATGGAGTTTGCCGACAATTATGACGCAGGAAAACTTGAAACCATTATTGAAACAAATCCTCTTGACCTACTTACACAGCAGCAAAATGATTTAAACAAAAAACTAAAAAAATTATATATTATTTATTCAGAGGGAGATGATGACGAAGTATTAATGGAAACAATTAATGATTTAAAAAAGCAACTTGTTGATATTAATAATAAAATCGAAATAGAAAAAAACGAATTAATCACAGAAGAAAGAAGAAAAGAAAAAACAAAAATATTTTCAACTTTGAGAAGTATGTGGAAGGTAATGACCCCAATTCAACAAAAAACAATTGTAAGAAAATTAATCAACAAAATAGTAATTACGGACGAGCATATCAATATAGATTTCTCTGTGTAATCTAATTAAATTTACTGTATGGGCAAACTATTTTTACTATTTCGACAACATACATTCATAGGTACTGCGTAAGTGGAGAACTGTACCCCCTGACTTAAATCAAAGTTATCAACCGCTTTTATAAGACCTATGCATCCCACCTGAAATAAATCGTCTATATTTTCACCTCGGTTGTTAAATCTCTGAATAACGCTTAAAACAAGTCTCAGATTACCTTGTACAAAGGTTTCTCTTGCTTGCATATCTCCTGCTTTGATTTTCACAAACAGCTTATCCTTTTCCTCTTTTGAGAGAACAGGAAGCTTTGAAGTATTTATTCCGCATATTTCAACTTTGTTTATCACATTAAATCCCCCTTTACTGTTATGTACGTTTTGTGATAAATCAAAAGCATAATAATATTATTGCCAAACATATTTATTTCATTCTTTTATCCGACGTAATTTTTTCCGAAACAAAAAAAGTGAACGTAGAAGCTGCAAAAAAAGAATAAAAAATTTTAATTGGAATGATAAGTCAAAACAGGAATAGGTATAAATATGTCACATAAAAATTCCAACATTGTGAATATTTTTGTTAAAAATAATAATAAAGAAAAATATGTCGAAAAAAATAACCAAAATCTTTTGATAAAACAAAAGTTGTTTGTTTAGTTGATACATTGACAGAAAAAGAAAAATATGTTATTATACTATATATATGATACGGGTGTTTTTGTAAAACGAACTGTTAATTACCTATGGAGGTGCGAGTATGGATTCATCTTATATCATAGTAGATTACAGTATTGCTCCCGATGTTTTTAAAAGGGTTATTATGACAAAAAATCTTGTTGATTCGGGAAAATGCAAGTCGGTAAACGAAGCGTTGGCAGTAACAAAGTTAAGCCGTACAGCATTTTATAAATATAAAAATCATATTTTTTCATGCAATGATAACATGAGTGATAATATAGCGACTCTTGCATTTACTCTTGATGATGTTACGGGGATTTTGTCCGAAATACTAAGTGTGTTTGCAAAGAA
This sequence comes from Clostridia bacterium, assembly GCA_034101885.1. Taxonomy (GTDB): domain Bacteria; phylum Bacillota; class Clostridia; order UBA1381; family UBA1381; genus RGIG1988. The sequence goes on from JAXEIW010000115.1 coordinate 4,224, forward strand.
CGAAATCAGCGTTCTGACAATTAATCAGAACATTCCTCTAAACGGGGTGGCAAATATGACTATATCCCTGCGTCTTATGGATAATTCTATTGACATGGATAGTATTATATTGGATTTGAAAGGTATTGACGGAGTAAATAAAGTGCATTTGCTTGCAATGACGTAATAATTTTGTATGATTCGGGAAGAATTTTTTTGTATGATTTGATATTGCAGATATTTTTAAAAGTATATGGAAATTTGCTTTTTAAATACGGAAAGGAATGGTTAAAGCAATGATAAAAACGGCAATTATGGGATTCGGAACGGTGGGAAGCGGTGTTTATGAGATAATCAGAGATAAGGCATTTGCAGGAACCGTCGGTGATGAGGTTGAGGTAAAATATATTCTTGATATAAGAGATTTTGACGATGAAGAAATAAAACCTATGCTTACCAAAAATTTTGATGACATTTTAAATGATGATGAGGTAAGCATCGCAGCGGAGGTAATGGGAGGACTTCATCCCGCATATGAGTTTACAAAACAGCTTTTATCCAAGGGAAAAAGCGTTGTAACATCAAACAAAGAGCTTGTGGCAACCTATGGACCGGAGCTTTTGGAGCTTGCGGAGAAAAACAATGCATTGTATTTGTTTGAAGCAAGCGTAGGCGGCGGAATACCTGTTATAAGACCTATGACGATATGTACAAAGGCTAATGACATCACAACTGTTGCAGGAATACTGAACGGCACTACAAATTATATATTGGATGAAATGTTTACAAAGGGCAAAGAGTTTGAAGCGGCACTGTCCGATGCTCAGGCAAAGGGTTATGCCGAAAGAAATCCGGCTGCCGATGTGGAAGGGTATGACGCATGCAGAAAGCTTGCCATTCTCGCTTCAATGGCATGGGGAAAATATGTAGATTATAACAATATTTGCACAAAGGGAATTACAGATATAACAAAAAGAGATGTTGCCTATTCCGAAAAATTATCATCGGTTATAAAGCTTATAGGTTTGGCGCAAATTAATGATGAGGGAAAAATTTATACCTCTGTTGCTCCCATGATTGTTCCGAATGAGAATATATTGAGCAGCGTAAACGGAGTGTTTAATGCCGTTATGCTAAGAGGAAATTATCTCGGAGATGCCGTTTTCTACGGCAGAGGAGCGGGAAAACTGCCGACAGCAAGCGCAGTAGTTGCGGATATTTTGGATTGCTCAAGACATTTTGACGGCAAAAAGCATAATATAGTATGGGATATTCCTAAGGAAAATCCCGTTGCCGACATAAATGAACAGGTGCTTTCCTTCTTTGTAAGATGCCGTGACAGCGAAGAAAATATTAAAAATAAATTTGAAAATGCTGAAATTGTAAGTGTATTTGACGATGAAACGGGATTTGTTGTTAAGGATATAACAAGGGGCAGACTGAATAACGAACTTGAAAAAATAAAGGACGTTATAAATGTATTGGGAGTGCTGAAGCTGAAATGATAGAGGTTAGAGTACCGGCATCCACCGCAAATATCGGTTCGGGATTTGACTGTTTCGGAATTGCGCTTTCGTTGTATAATAAAATAAGAGTCAGCGAAACGGAAAACGGATTGATAATAAAAAATTATAACAGTGATGAGTATATACCGACAGACGATAAAAACCTTATATATCGTTCCGTTATAAGAGTATTTGAAGAAGTAGGGTACGAAAAACGAGGACTTATCATCTCTCAAAAGAGTGAGATCCCCATGACAAGAGGTTTGGGCAGCAGCAGTGCCTGCGTTATAGGAGGGCTTCTTGCAGGAAATGCAATAAGCGGAAGAAAGCTTGATACACAGAGAATTTTTGAGCTTGCAAGTGAGCTTGAGGGACATCCCGATAACGCTGCGCCCGCATTGTTCGGAGGTTTTTGTATATCCTGCAAAGACAGCGAGGGACTGTATCGACAGACTGTAAGAATCCCGCGCGGCATAAAGTTTGTTGCAATGGTTCCGCATTATTATGTTGCAACAAAAAAATCGAGAATGTTAATTCCCGATAAGGTATCAGCAGCGGATGCGGCGTTTAATCTTGCTCATGCGGCGTCCTTTGTACAGGCAATGGCATCGGGAAATTTCGAACATCTTAATATATTCACCAAGGATCGATTACATCAGAGCTACAGGAAAGAAATGGTTCCCGATATGGATTTTGTTTTTGAAAAAAGTCTTGAAAACGGTGCAAAGGCAGTATTTTTAAGCGGCTCCGGTCCTACTGTAATTGCCATAGCCGACGAAAATGATGAGAATTTTAAAAACGCAATGCACACAATTTTTGAAAAAAACAATATAGAAAGAAGCTGTACAGAGCTTTATGCCGACAATGTCGGAGCAGTAATGAGGACATTTTAATTTGTTAAAACTTATCGTGAAATACCGATAATGTAAATATATATTACCTTGAAATACCGGTAATTATTAATGTATTATTATTTTTAGGGAGGAATTGAACGCAATGGGTTTAATTGTACAGAAATACGGCGGCACATCGGTTAAGGATGCCGAAAGAGTGATGAATGTCGCCAAAAGAGTTGTTGAAACCTATGACAAAGGAAATAACGTTGTTGTTGTTGTTTCCGCACAGGGAGATACAACAGACGACTTAATTGAAAAGGCAATGGAGATTAATCCGAAAGCTTCAAAAAGAGAAATGGATATGCTTTTGTCATCGGGCGAGCAGATTTCAATATCGCTGCTTGCAATGGCTGTCGAAAAGCTGGGTAAACCGGTAATTTCGCTGACAGGATGGCAGGCAGGCTTTAAAACCGATTCACATTATTCTGCTGCAAGAATACATAAAATTGACAGGGAACGTTTGCAAAACGAGCTTGACAAGAATAAAATTGTAATTGTTGCAGGATTTCAGGGATTAAACAAATATGAGGATATAACAACGTTGGGAAGAGGCGGATCCGACACGTCGGCTGTTGCGCTGGCTGCCGCTCTTCATGCAGATTTATGCGAGATATACACCGATGTTGACGGAGTTTATACCGCAGATCCGAGAATAGTAAAGAATGCTCATAAATTGGATGATATTTCTTATGATGAAATGCTTGAACTTGCTTCACTGGGAGCAAATGTTCTCCACAACCGTTCGGTTGAAATGGCAAAGAAATATCATGTTAAATTAGCTGTAAAATCAAGTTTGAATAAGAATGAAGGAACATACGTTAAGGAGGTAGACCAAGTGGAAAAGATGCTTGTCAGAGGAGTTGCGAGGGATAATGATTGTGCGAGAATTGCACTGTGCGGAATAGAGGATACGCCGGGAAAAGCGTATCAGGTATTTGCGCTGTTGTCAAAACACGGTATAAGTGTAGATCTTATTATTCAATCAATAGGCAACGGAGAAAAGAAGGATATAAGCTTTACAATTACGGAGAGTGAACTTGACCAGACGGTTAAGCTTTTGGAGGAAAACAAAGCGGATCTTAAAATTGATGATATAAAGGTAAGAAAAGACGTATCGAAGGTATCGATTGTCGGAGCCGGAATGGTAAACAATGCCGGAGTTGCAACAACAATGTTCGAAGCGTTATATGACGCCGGAATTAACATCAGCATGATAGCAACTTCCGAAATCAAGATTTCGGTTCTTGTTGATCAGAAGGATGCCGAGCGTGCAGTTGTGGCAATTCACGATAAGTTTATGCTTTAAATAATTTCAATACCGCAGACAATGCAGAAATGCTTTCTGCGGTATTGGTGTGAAAAAGGGATAAAATTTATGGATTGTGCTGCTGTGAAGCGGTAAAACGGAGGATTATTATGCAGGATAAAATATATGGCAGGAATCCTGTTCTTGAAGCCATAAAAAGCGACAGGGAAATTGATAAGATACTTGTAAAAAAGGGCGGAATAGAAGGTTCTTTGAATGTTATCATAAAAAAGGCAAGGGAAAAGGGAATTACGGTTACCGAAGCGGAAAAACAAAAGCTGGACTCAATTGCCGAGGGTGAAAATCATCAGGGTGTTATAGCCTTTGCCGCCACTCATGCATATTCTGCGGTAAAGGATATTTTGGAGAGAGCAAAGGAAAAAGGACATGATCCTTTTGTAATTATATGTGACAAGATAACCGATCCGCATAATCTGGGTTCGATTTTGAGAACGGCGAACTGCGTGGGTGCTGACGGAATAATTATACCGAAACATTCAAGTGCAGGACTGAATTCCATAGTTGCAAAAACATCGGCAGGAGCAATAGAATATACACCTGTTGCAAAGGTTACAAACATAGCAAGAACAATTGAGGATTTGAAAAAAGAGGGACTGTGGATAGCCGGAACGGATATGGACGGAACGCCAATGACAAAAACCGATTTAAAGGGTGCTATCGGATTGGTAATCGGCAGCGAGGGTGAAGGAATATCAAGACTTGTTAAGGAAAAATGCGATTTTATCGTAAGCATTCCTATGAGAGGCGAGATAAATTCATTAAATGCATCGGTTGCCGCAGGAATAGTTATGTATGAGGTATTACGCCAAAGAGAGGTTTAAAAAGGGTTAATTCGAAAGATAAGCGGCGCATCTTACCTTTTTTACAGGCCTGAAGTACATTGCAACAGAAAAAACCTTCGTTTTGCGTTGCATTGGTTCGAGTAACAAAATAAAAGATTTTGACTTTCACTGAAAGTAAAATTGCGCCTGTAAAAAAGGCAATCGGCTTGCTTCTTTTCCGTATTACAAAGGTGAGAGAAAAGCTGCCCCTTTATTGAAAAAATTTGTTAAATATTTTTGAAAGTATTTTTAACAAAATTTTTATTGTACTGAATGAAAAGAATATACAAACTGTAATAAAAATTTGACTTTTTTTTAACAAAATAAAAAAAACGTCTAAAAACAGAGAAAATAAAAGAAAAACGGAGCAATTTATATGTATTTTTGCATAAACATCGGAAATACCCTTTAAATATTAGATATGGAGTTGGATTTTTGGCGTTTTTTGTATATAATATGTAATAAATATGCAATGGTGCAGTTCCGATAGGGAGTGTGCCATTTTTTTCGGTGAAAGACCTATTATAATGCTCACTGAATAAATGCGATTTTCAATCGCATTTAGAAAAATTATGACTATTGTCAAAATTTACCGTGGGAAATTGATAAATTTATGTTTTAGTTAACGAAAGGGAGTAATAAAATGAAAGCTGTAGTGACAGTGGTAGGCCGGGACAGAGTCGGAATAATTGCAAAAGTCAGCACATTATTCAGTGAAAATAATATTAATATCTTAGATATTTCACAAACAATAATGCAAGAAGTGTTTACAATGATTATGCTTGTTGAATTAAAAACAGCATCGGTTAAGTCAATAAACGAGGAGCTTAATAAGCTTGCAGAGGAAATGGATTTATCGATACATTTACAGCATGAAGGCTTATTCAGTTCAATGCACAGAATATAGGAGGGTTGACATGATTAATCCTTTTGAAATTTTGGAAACAATAAATATGATAGACAAGGAAAACCTCGATATCAGAACAATAACAATGGGAATAAGCCTGAAAAGCTGCGTTGATCCCGACATTGACAAGGCGTGCAAAAAGGTTTATGACAAGATAACAGCTTATGCAAAGGATCTTGTAAAGGTTGGAGAGGACATTGAAAACGAGTACGGTATTCCTATAATAAATAAAAGAATTTCGGTAACTCCTGTTTCCTGCCTTGTGGAAGCGCTTGACGAGCCTACAATCGATAACTGTGTTAAAATAGCGAAAACACTTGACAAAGCGGCAAAGGACGTGGGTGTAAACTTTATAGGCGGTTATTCGGCTCTTGTGCATAAAGGCTGTACACCTCGTGAAAAAATACTGATAGATTCCATACCGAAAGCATTGGCGTCTACCGATATTGTATGTTCAAGCGTAAATGTGGGAACAACAAAGGCAGGAATCAATATGGATGCTGTTGCTTTTATGGGAAGGGTTATAAAGGAGGCGGCCGAACTGACAGCGGATAACGGCGGTTTTGCCTGTGCAAAGCTTGTTGTGTTCTGCAATGCGGTTGAGGATAATCCCTTTATGGCAGGAGCATTCCTGGGAGACGGAGAAGGCGACTGTGTTATAAACGTGGGAGTAAGCGGACCGGGCGTTGTAAAATGCGCTCTTGAAAAGGTTAAAGGCGAACCCTTCGGTGTAGTTGCCGAAACGATTAAAAAGACAGCGTTTAAGATAACGCGTATGGGACAGCTTGTTGCACGGGAGGCGTCGAAAAGACTTAATGTTCCCTTCGGAATAGTGGATTTGTCCTTGGCACCCACACCGGCTATAGGCGACAGTGTTGCATATATTTTGGAAGAAATGGGTTTGGAACAGTGCGGAACTCACGGGACAACCGCGGCACTGGCATTACTTAACGATGCGGTTAAAAAGGGCGGAGTTATGGCAAGCTCATATGTCGGCGGTTTATCGGGAGCATTTATTCCCGTAAGCGAGGACGCAGGTATGATTGCTGCGGCAAAATCGGGAACTCTTGTTCTTGAAAAGCTTGAAGCTATGACCTGTGTATGCTCGGTGGGACTTGATATGATTGCAATACCGGGCGATACAAGCGCCGAAACAATTTCGGCAATAATAGCCGACGAGGCGGCAATAGGAATGGTAAATACAAAAACAACCGCGGTAAGAATTATACCCGCTCCCGGAAAAAAAGTGGGAGATGTGGTTGAATTCGGCGGACTGCTCGGAAGCGGACCTGTTATGAAAGTAAACGATAAGAGCAGTGTTGATTTTATAAACAGGGGCGGCAGGATTCCCGCACCTTTACAGGCACTTAAAAATTAATAATAGTAAATGCAAATTTGAATAAAATGCTTGGAGCATTTCCTTCAAACAGTTTTTTTGAGAGGAGATTTGGTCATAATCATGGATGAATTAATCAGTAAAATTATTGATATTGAAAACAAGGCCTGCGCAGTAGTTGAACAGGCAGAAAAAGAACAGAAAAATATTAATGAAATAATTAAGTCTGAAATTGAACAGAACAAGTCAAAAATTGAAAAACAGGCAGCAGATAAATGTGACTATATAAAAAACATTGAAGAAGGTGATGCAAAAAAGCATTTGGAAGAAACCCGTGAAAAAACAGATGCGGCTAAGGGCAGATTAGAGGAAATATTCAGCCAAAAGCACAGTGAATGGGTAGAAAGTATAACGGCAGAAATAATAAACCTATAGGTTACGCGAAAAATATGCGGCGCATACCGCACACACAAATGGTCTGCTTGCATATTTTCCGCGTAACAAAAAAATGAAAATATGCGGCGCATACTGCGTTTAAGGTTTGTATGCATAATTTATATGATAAATTATGGCAGTTATATATTCTGTCGGTTTGGAGGTGTACAATGAGCAGTTATTCGGCAGTTTCGGCAAAAACAAAAGCAATGTTCGGAAATTTTCTGACAAAGGCGGATTATGAAAATATAGCCGCAAAATCAAGTGTAAACGACATATGTGCTTATCTCAAAAACGAGACATCCTACACCGATGTTTTTGCGGGCATGGACGAGAGCAGCGTACACAGAGGGTTAATAGAAGAACAGCTTTGGGTTAAACTAAATAATGATTACAGTAAAATTTATAATTTTGTCGATGATGATAAAAAGGAAATTCTTGATTTTTGGTTTATAAGGCTTGAGCTGGATTATTTGAAACACAGCATAAGAAATCTTTTTAATCACGAAAAAAAACCGACACAAGAGCCGGTCAGTGACTTTTTTGAAAAGAAGACAAAGATTGACATACAGATGTGCATGAAGGCAAAAAGTCTTGACGATTTTATAAAGGCTTGCGAAAATACAAATTATTACGCTTATTTAAAAAGAGTAAAGGCGGTAAATTCCGATTATTTTTCTATTGCCATGGGCTTGGATTTATTTTATTATGAGCAATACTGGAAAAAGATAAAAAAGCTTAAAGGGCAGGAAAGAAGAGCGATGGAAAAGTTTGTTGGTTCGCAGATAGATATGCAGAATATTATCTGGATTTATCGGAGCAAGGTTTATTTTAAATTCAGCAACGAGCAGATATATACCTGTCTTATTCCGGTACGATACAAATTGTCGGAGGAGCTTATAAAGGAGCTTGTAAATTCGCAGGACGGAGAAAGAATTATTTCCATACTTGACAAAACGATTTATAAATCTTTGTTTAAGAGGATTACCGAGGGATTTTACGTTGATGAAAATTATCGGCGAATAATGTATAAAATCTCAAGACTGACCTTCAGAACAGCTTCCGATAACATTGCGGGAAGCTGTGCATATATTGATATGAAAGAATTTGAAATTCTTAATATTATAAGGGTAATTGAAGGAATAAGATACGGCATAAATCCGGAGGTAATTAAAAAGCATATAAGGATATCATAAGGAACATTTACTGTTGCATAATATCCAAAAAGAATAGCAAATCTTAAGTAATATAAAAGTAACAGATACCAAAATTAAAAGTAAATGGAGGGACAGAAGTGGCAATAACAAGACTTGTTTCGGTAACGATTGCCGGAAAGATAGAAGAGTTTGAAGATATTGTCAGCAGGTATATTTATAACCGTGATATTCATCTTGAAAACGTTTTGAATGTTTTGGGTGACAAGGAAAAGCTACAGCCCTTTACAGATGGCGTAAGATATGAATCGGTTGTTGCAAAGGCGGCAAATATTTTAAAACTGGCAAAGATTACGCCTGTTGAAAATATTAATGCTCATTCTTCAAAAAATCTTGAAGAGATGGACGCTTTTCTGGATAAGGTAAACTCCGAGCTTAAACAGAGCAGCGACGAGCGCAGTCAGTTGAACGATGAAATTCTGAAAATGAAAGCGGATATAAATAATTTAAGCAAAATTCAGAATGTAGGATGCGATCTGGGAAAGCTGAATAATTTCAGATTTGTAAAATACAGATTCGGACACATTCCGAGAACGGGATTCAAAATGTTAAATACATATCTGTCTGATTTGGATATTGTATTTGTAAAAACTCATGAGGATGAAAAGAGCATATGGGGATTTTATTTTGTACCCGAAAGCGAAAGAGAAAAGGTGGACGAAATATTTGCATCTCTGTATTTTGAGAGAATAGAGATACCAAAAGATATTTCGGGTACTCCCGAACAGTCGGTAAAGGAACTTACAAATAAGATTAACGATTTAACCAAAAGGGTTGACAGCGTATCTCAAAAGGCGAGAGATATAATAAAGGATTATGAAGATGAGCTTCAAAATATATATGCTGCCGCTCAGAAAAGACAGGATTTTACCAATGTAAGGGAAAAAGCGGCTCATTCAAAGGAATTTTTCTATTTGGTTGGCTGGATGAGCAAAAAAGACGCAAAAGATCTTGAGCGGGACTTAAAGAATGAAAAGGGTGTAATATTATTCTATACCGAGAAACCCGAAAATCTTGACAGTACGGTAAAACCGCCGACCAAGCTTAAAAATAATATAGTATTCAGACCGTTTGAAATGTTTGTAAAAATGTACGGTTATCCCGGATATGATGAAATAGATCCTACACCGCTTTTGGCATTTACCTTTATTCTGTTTTTCGGAATGATGTTCGGTGATGTGGGACAGAGTGCAGTGCTTGCATTGCTCGGATTTATCGTATACAAAAAGACAAGGTGGCAGCTTGCAAATATTGTCGGAATAGTTGGCTTGTCGGGAATAGTATTCGGATGTCTGTACGGTTCTGTATTCGGAAACGAAGAAATAATTCACGGTGTGCTTACTCCTATGAGTAACATATCAACACTGCTTATAGGCACGATGTCGATGGGTGCTGTTATAATTGTAATAGGAATGATATTGAATATAATCAACCTTTACAAAAAAAAGGAGATGGGAAATTTGTTTTTCTCCCATAACGGTATAGCAGGAATGGTATTTTATGTAAGTGTTATACTTTTCGGAGTATCGGCGCTGACGGGAATAATAAAGCTTCCAAAGGGAATTATGATTGCACTTATGGTAATTTCGATATTGCTTATTTATTTTTGTGAGCCTCTTTCAATGCTTATGGAGGGCAAAAAAATACCAAAGAGCGGAATGTTTTATGTACAGCAATTTTTCGAATTGTTCGAAGTATTGTTAAGCTATTTTTCGAATACGATATCATTTTTGAGAATAGGTGCTTTTGCCATAGTCCATGTTGGTATGATGATGGCTGTATCGGTTTTGGCGGGCACGGGTGGAGCAAGATTTATAATCGTGTCGATAATAGGAAACATTCTTGTTATGGTATTGGAGGGAATGGTTGTAGGTATTCAGGTATTAAGACTTGAATATTATGAAATGTTCTCAAGATATTTTACCGGTAACGGAAGACCTTTTATGTCTATAAAGGATAAAGGAAATGCCGTTAAAAAATAATTTGCAAAAGACAGGCATTTTCAGATTAAAAAGTTAAAATATATCGGATTTGTTTTTTATACGATTCGTTGTTTTAAATAAAACTAACATATTTTGGAGGAATTAAAAATGTTAAATGTATTATTTGTTTTGGTATTGGTTTCAATAACGGCTCCTTTGGCTTATTACAAGCTTTCGGGAAACAAGAGCGGAAAAACTTGTTTAACGCTGAATATAGTAACCTTCTTCGGTTTGCTGCTTGCAGGAAGCATATACTGTATAGGCGGAGCGGTTCCGGCTTTGGCGGCGGGAGAAGCTGCGGGACTTACCGTAGGCGAAGGACTTAAGTATATCGGTGCCGCGCTTGCAACAGGTCTTTCGGGCATAGGCGGCGGTATCGCGGTTGCGCAGGCTGCGTCGGCAGCTATCGGAGCAATGAGCGAAAACGAAAGTATTATGGGTAAAACTTTGATTTTCGTTGCTCTTGCGGAAGGTATTGCGTTGTATGGTTTGGTTATATCCATAATGATTTTAAACGGTTAATTTTTCTGTGTTATGATTTATACTATGTATTTTGTCGCTTGAAATCAGAGGAATGGTGAGTTAATATGAAAATGTATCTTATAAGCGATAATATCGATACTCAATTCGGAATGAGGTTGGCAGGCGTTGAGGGAACGGTTGTGCATGATGAGGAAGCTTTGACAGAGGCGGTAAACAATGCAATTGCCGATGAAGATATAGGAATTTTGCTTTTCACCGAAAAGGCTGCATCAATTAAACCGGACTATATAAAAAAGCTTAAGCTTACTCTGCACACTCCTCTTATTGCGGAAATTCCCGACCGTCACGGCAGCAGAGATATTGGAAAATCCATAAATTCTATGGTGTCGGAGTCAATCGGCTTGAAAATTTAATCTGTTCAGAAGGGATGTAATCAACTATGGATTCTAATTTAAACGAAAAATTAAACAGGTTTTCGGCTGCCGTTTTATCGGATGCTCAAAAGAAAAGAGCGGAAATTGAAGAAGAAAACGAATTAATTAAAAAAAAGAAAAATGACGAAGCTCAAAATGAATTTTTAAAGGAAGCCTTTGAGAAAATTCAATCTGCCGTTACCGATATAAGAAGAGAAAACAACGAAAAGGTTCTTATGGCTGAAGTAAATGCAAGAAGAGAATTATTTTCGGAAAGAGAAAAAATAATTGATAACGTATTTAACGAGGTAAAGGAAAGACTTTCGGGATTTACAAAAACCGAGGAATATGGCAAATGGCTTGTTAAACGTATAGAGGCAGCCGCAGAGGAAACGGGAAGCGGTAACAAAACCGTCTATGTCCGCAGTGAGGATGAACAGTTACTTAAATGTTTAATAAATGACATATCCGATAAAGGCGGAAAGATTGAGATAAAGAAAACAGATGAAAATATTATAGGCGGTGTAAAGGTACTGAATAATGAGCGAGGAATAATTGCCGACTATACCTTTGATGAAATTCTTGCAGGTAAGAAAAACGATTTCCTGAATAAAAGCGGATTAAGTATAGAATAGTTTTTGACGGCATACTGCGGAAATTTTATCCGCATATTGTCTGCATAACAATTTATGTCGCAAAAAAGGCGGCGGAACGGAGTTTATAATGAATAATACAAGTGGATATATTTACGGTATAAACGGTCCTGTTGTTAAGGTAAAGGGTTCTTCCGATTTTGAAATGCAGGAAATGGTTTATGTCGGACGGGAACAGCTGATAGGAGAGGTTATCGGCGTAACAAATGAAGCGGTAATAGTTCAGGTTTATGAGGATACGCAAGGGTTGACGCTTGACGAGCCTGTTATCGGCACAGGCGGACCGTTATGTATAACATTGGGACCGGGAATACTTTCAAATATTTTTGACGGAATACAAAGACCTTTGGTTGACATAAGAGATAATTTCGGCGCATTTATCGGAAAAGGTGTGGATTTTTCCTCCCTTGACAAGGAAAAGAAATGGAACGTTACTTTTCAGAAAAAAGTAGGAGATGAAGTTGCACAGGGAACTGTTTTTGCAACGACGCCCGAAACTTCATTAATAGAACATAAAATTATGGTGCCCAACGGCATTTCGGGAAAAATTACTTGGCTTGCTCAAAACGGTGAATATACAGTAAATGATGTTATTGCAAAAATTGAAACAAAAAACGGTGAAAAGGAACTTACGTTGTGTCAGAAATGGCCTATAAAGCAGCAAAGGCCGTATTCGCAAAGACAGCCTATTTCAAAGCCTCTTATAACCGGTCAGAGAATTATGGATTCCATGTTCCCTCTTGCAAAGGGCGGGGCTGCGGCTATTCCGGGCGGATTCGGAACGGGTAAGACCATGAATCAGCATCAGATTGCAAAGTGGTGCGACGCCGATATTATAGTATATATCGGTTGCGGAGAACGCGGAAACGAAATGACGCAGGTTTTGGAGGAATTTTCTGAACTTATCGATCCAAAGTCAAACAAACCCTTGCTTGACAGAACGGTTTTGATTGCAAATACTTCAAATATGCCGGTTGCGGCTCGTGAAGCAAGCATTTACACCGGTGTTACTCTTGCGGAATATTACCGTGATATGGGTTATCATGTTGCTCTTATGGCGGACTCAACATCAAGATGGGCAGAGGCTTTGAGAGAAATTTCGGGACGTTTGGAGGAAATGCCTGCAGAAGAAGGTTTCCCGGCATATCTTGCGTCGAGATTATCGGCATTTTATGAAAGAGCAGGATATTTTACAAACTACAACGGAACGGAGGGCTCGGTTACGCTGATAGGCGCAGTATCACCTCAGGGAGGAGATTTCTCCGAACCGGTAACACAGAATACGAAAAGATTTACGCGCTGTTTCTGGGCGCTTGACAAGTCACTTGCATATGCAAGACATTATCCCGCAATAAACTGGCTCAACAGCTATTCGGCATATATTGATGAGCTTGCGGACTGGTACAGTAAGAATGTAGACAAAGATTTTATGAAAAAACGTAATGAGATTATGTCTATCCTTTCGGAGGAAGCAAGTCTTATGGAAATAGTTAAGCTGATAGGTGCCGATGTACTGCCGGAATCTCAAAAAGCAACTCTTGAAATTGCCAAGATTATAAGACAGGGATTTTTGCAGCAAAATGCATTCCATGCCGAAGACACATATGTTCCCATGGAAAAGCAGTTGAAAATGATGGAGATTATTTTATATCTCAATAAGAGAATGAAGGAGCTTTTGGAGCTTTCCATTCCTGTTTCGCTGCTTTCGGAAACAGGTATTTTTGAGGAGCTTATTAAAATGAAATATACCGTTGCAAACAATGACTTATCAAAAATAGATATTATCGGAACACATATAGACGCTGCAATAGACAAAATAATTTCAGCTTATAAGGAATAGGAGGGTTATTTGTGGCTATAGAATATATCGGATTAAAGAATATCGAAGGACCGTTGGTTGCCATTGAGGGAATCAAGGGCGCATCAAATGAAGAAATGGTTTCAATAACCCTTGATGACGGTTCTAAAAGACAGGGAAGAATTATTGAAATGGAAGGGGACATTGCCGTAATTCAGGTATTTGAAGGAACAAGCGGAATGTCGCTGTCAAATACGAAAACAAGACTTATGGGAAAACCTATGATGCTTCCGCTTTCAAAGGAAATATTGGGCAGAACTCTTGACGGTGTCGGAAGACCTATAGACACAATGGGAGATTACTTTGCAGATGAGGTAAGAAACATTAACGGTGAGCCTATCAATCCTGTGTCGAGAGAATATCCGAATAACTTTATTCAGACAGGTATTTCATCGATAGATTGTCTTGCAACCCTTATTAGAGGACAGAAGCTTCCTATTTTTTCGGGTGACGGTATGCCTCATGATAACCTTGCGGTACAGATAGCAAGACAGGCAAAGGTTGTTGATGAAAATGACGAAAATTCATCGGACAAATTTGCAATTGTATTTGCGGCAATGGGGGTTAAGCATGACGTTGCGAATTATTTCAGAAAATCCTTTGAGGAAAGCGGCGTTTTGAATAAGGTTGTAATGTTTTTAAATCTTTCAAACGATCCTGTTGTTGAAAGAATAATAACACCGAGATGCGCACTTACAGCGGCAGAATATCTTGCATTCAAGCATGATATGCACGTTTTGGTTATACTGACCGATATGACTTCCTATGCGGAGGCGCTTCGTGAAATTTCTTCGTCAAAGGGCGAAGTACCATCAAGAAAGGGATATCCGGGTTATTTGTATTCCGACCTTGCTTCTCTTTATGAGCGTGCGGGAATTATTAAGGACGCAAAAGGCTCGGTTACGCAGGTCCCTATTTTATCTATGCCAAATGATGATATTACTCACCCAATTCCGGATCTTACCGGATATATTACCGAGGGACAGATAGTTTTGGGACGTGAGCTTTCAATGTCGGGAGTATATCCTCCCGTTTCAATTCTTCCGTCGCTTTCACGTCTTATGAAGGACGGAATCGGAAAAGGCTTTACAAGAGAAGATCATCCTGCGCTTGCAAATCAGCTTTTTTCTGCGTATTCAAGAGTTAATGACGCAAAGAGCCTTGCCTCTGTTATCGGTGAGGATGAGCTTAGTGACATAGATAAAAAGTATATAGAATTCGGAAAGGCTTTTGACGCACAGTTTTTGACACAGGGACAATTTGAGAACAGAAGCATAAACGAAACTCTTGATTTAGGATGGAAGCTTTTGGGTATTCTTCCAAAATCCGAACTTGACCGTGTATCTGACGATATACTCCAAAAGTATTACAGACCGTATTCGGAATAATTCGTGCTGCCCTTAAAGACTTGATTTTGCGGTAAAAGGAAGTGTATAATAATGGCAAAAATACCGGCTCCCACAAAGGGTAATCTTATGGCGGCAAAAAATACCTTAAGATTATCAAAACAGGGTTACGAAATGCTTGATAAGAAACGTAATATTCTGATAAGAGAAATGATGAGCCTTATAGATGAGGCAAAGGAAGTAGAGGCTAATATCGAGGAAACTTTCAGGGTTGCATATATGGCTTTGGAAAGCGCAAATCTTATGATGGGCTGTGATAAGGTATATAATATCGCTCACAGCGAAGAAATTGAAGACAGTATTCAGATACAGCTAAGAAGCGTCATGGGTGTTGAATTGCCTGTTATAAAACATTCGGAAGGACAGGTCAGACCGGAATACAGCTTTTATGAAACCACATCCGCTTTTGATGAGGCGTTTGTTAAATTTTTGAAGGCAAAGGAATTATCAATTAAGCTTGCCGAAATTGAAAATTCCGTTTATCGTCTGGCAATAAATATTAAGAAAACCCAAAAAAGAGCAAATGCATTGAAGAATATTACAATTCCGAACTTTGAGGAGATTGTTAAAAATATTTCCGAAGCTTTGGAGGAAAAAGAACGTGAAGAACATACAAGAATGAAAATGATAAAAAAGAATAAGTAATTTTAACCGCACGGAGTACATCAGTGCGGTTAAAACGGTTTAACAAGCCGTATACATCGTGCAGCGGAATTTTTTAGTTGAAATTTTATCATTGATGTGTTATAATAATGTCGAACTGTTATATTTTACAAAATACACTCCGGGAGGTAGAAAAATAGTGCCTATTAAAATTACTGATAAGCTGCCGGCAACAAAGCAGCTGAGAAATGAAAATATATTCGTAATGAGTGAAACAAAAGCCATGCATCAGGACATAAGACCGCTTAAAATTGCCATAGTAAATCTTATGCCTACAAAGATAACAACCGAAACACAGCTTTTAAGACTGTTATCAAACACGCCCTTGCAGGTTGAACCCGATTTAATTACAATGCGTTCACATGAATCAAAAAACACATCACAGGAGCATTTGAAGTCTTTTTATAAAACCTTTGATGAAATAAAAAATTCAAAATATGACGGCATGATAATTACGGGTGCACCGGTGGAAAAGCATGAATTTGAAGAGGTTGATTATTGGGACGAGCTTAAGGAAATAATGGACTGGTCAACATCACACGTTACTTCGACTTTGCATATATGCTGGGCGGCACAGGCGGGACTTTATTATCATTACGGAGTGCCGAAATATTCCCTTGATGAAAAATGTTCGGGAGTGTTTTTACATAAGGTAAACAGAAAGACCTCAAAGCTTGTCAGAGGTTTTGACGATATGTTTTATGCGCCTCATTCAAGATATACAGAGGTGCGTGCCGAGGACATAAAAAAGGTTAAGGAGCTTGAAATACTTGCCCAATCCGCAGATGCCGGAGTTTACCTTGTTATGACAAAAAAAGGAAGAAGAATATTTGTTACGGGACATTCGGAATATGATGCGCTCACTTTGGCGGAGGAATATAAACGTGATTGTGATAAAGGAATAAATCCGCAGATTCCTAAGCATTATTTCCCTGATGACGATCCTAAAAAAGCACCTGTTGTAACATGGAAAAGTCATGCCAGCCTGTTATTTTCAAATTGGCTTAATTATTATGTATATCAGATAACACCGTATGATATTGACGATATTAAATAATGCTCACTGAGTAAATGCGATTTTCAATCTCATTTGGAAAAAAGTAGGATACCGCTCCGTGAAAAGTTTCGGAGCGGTATTTTTAAAGCTCAAATTCTGTTGCTTTCGGCAGACTCCATCTGAATTTTGCGGCACAGATGCGAATGACGATTATTACCGCAAAACCTAAAATCATGCTGATTTTTTCGCCTGATAAGCTATAGGTGACGGTACATACGACAGCGCCGAAAATTGCTGCACAGGCGTAAATATGCTTTATAAATATATATGGTTTTATACCGGCAAAAATATCACGCATGACACCTCCGCCAACACCTGTTATTACCGCAACGAAAACAATGAGAAAAGAATTTGTGAAATAGTTTGCATCAATTGCAACCTTTGCTCCGCATACAGTAAAAATTCCAAGTCCTATAGAGTCGGTAATAAGCATAATTGTTTCATAAAGCTTTTTGTTGGAGGACAGAAGCCTTCTTACTGCCGGCAGAAAAATTATAAGGGATGTTATTGTTGCGATAATGAGATAGATAGGATTCTTAAGGGCAGAGGGAGGAGTTATTCCCAAAAGTATATCTCGTATCATTCCGCCGCCGCAGGCAGTTGTTAGTCCTAAAATACATGAACCGAATATGTCCATGTTTTTATTCAGTGCCAGAACAGAACCGGAAACGGCAAAGGAAATTGTTCCTATTATCTCAAAGCATATTATAAAATAGTTCATAAATATCTCCATTCCGCCGCATATTCATGCCTGTGTGTATAATGAAATGTAAAGACAGCGGCAATAGTTTTTTATACCGTTAAAAACAGAGTATATCAATATTATATAAATTTTCGGCAAGTATGTCAATAAGATAATTAAATTTATTTCAGTAAAAATTCTGCAGTTGTTAAACACATGGTCCATTTTTATTAAAAAACAATTCAATGTGTATATGCGTAGTGTATATGCTTACATATGTTTTGTTGCGATAGCAGTAGAATACCTGTAATTTTCACATTGTCGAAGTTTGTCAGATATTGCTTACACAACATTTTCCACAGAGCTTCTATAGTTTACGGAAAACTCCCACAACTTTACCTAAAATTATTACATTTTTCACTATTATAGGCTCCATTGTATCATTTTCAGGCTGTAATCTTATGTAATCCTTTTCCTTATAAAAGGTTTTAACGGTTGCATTCTCATTGTCAACAAGCGCAACTACTATATCTCCGTTTACTGCTGTCGGCTGTTTCTGAACTATTATCAAATCACCGTCAAGAATCGCAGCATTTATCATGGATTCCCCGCTTACTCTAAGCATAAACAGATCTTTGTTTTTGGCAAATTCCATCGGCAGCGGAAAGGTATCGGTTATATATTCAACAGCCGTTATAGGTATTCCGGCGGCAACCTTTCCCACAACGGGGACTTCGAGATATTTGTCGCTTGTACCTACAGTAACATTTTCTTCTTTTCCCGGGAAATCCACAACCTTTATCGAACGGTTCTTTGAGGAATCCCGCTCAATCTTTCCATGCGCCTCCAGCTTTTTCAGCCTGGCATGAATTGTTGCCGTTGATTTTAACCCCACAGCTTCGCATATTTCTCTTACAGAGGGCGGAAAACCTCTCTGCAGCTGCTGCTCTTTTATAAAATCCAAAATTTCAAAATCTTTGTTTGTCAGCTTTGCCATTATATTTCTTCCTTTCTGTTATGTATAAAAAATAAACATTGCACACGGAATATTTATCCTGATAATCTTCATATATTTTATATGTATCTTTAAAAACTTTCGTTTTCATTTTTCACAAAATAAAAACGCTTTTTTAATTCACATAGTCTTTGCCTTGTTCAAACTTATTATAACATATTATTTCGGAAAAATCAAACAAATGTTTAAATTTTTTTGTTTTCGTAAATTTGCAAAGTAAACGCAATCTTAAATGCTACTGTTGCATTTATTTTGCAAATTTACGTAATTGTTACTATTCAGGTATAAATTATTGTTTAGATGCGTAATCATTTAAAATAACAAGTGTTAATCCGCTGATTTTTATTGCCTGCAACGTTATATGTTGAAATATATGTACTTTTGTTTGCCCAAAAGTACCAAAAGGCACATAAGGTGTTCCCCTTATGTATCCCCTTTTAAGTTTCACACCCGTATCAGTATTCTATAGCTCAAACACGCGCCAACTGCTTTGCAGTTGCGCAACTCGCATAATGCATTGCCCTCTTAAGACTATGCTCTTTGGTTGGGCGGTTCAAGTTTTGCGTTCTTTTTTAGACAACAGTCAAGGAAGTTTAGTTGAATTGTTTAGCTTTTATGAAAATAATGCTACCGACACATAGTGATAAACAATAATTTATCCGCATAGGTGAATAGTAACACGTAATTAATAAAAATAAAAAAAATTATAAAAAAACACTTGACAAATTATGTTTTCTGTGGTATGATATATAAGTATTTTGACCATGCCGATGTGATGGAATTGGCAGACGTGCGAGACTCAAAATCTCGTGGTAGCAATACCGTGTCGGTTCGACCCCGACCATCGGCACCATAAAATGACAGGATTTAAATATCCTGTTTCAGAATGTAGAAGAACCCGAATTTGTATCAAGTAAAAATTGGGTTCTTTTTTTGTGTTCATCAAATTTACAATAAAAGCAGGCTCGCGTGCGGCAGAAAGTTCGATACCGTATTAAGCAACATAAAGGTATTTATGATAGGATGGCTAAATTATTATTGAATATCGGAAATGGAAACGCTTATGAAACAATGGGACGAGTGGTTGCGAAAAAGAATACGAATGTATATCCGGAAGCAATGGAAAAAGCCGAGAACAAGGGTGGCAAACCCGAGGAAATTTGGTATGCCCGAGAATGGCAGGCTTATCGAAACGAAAACACTCGAAAAGGCTGTTGGGCTGTTGCGGGAAGTGCTGACTTTGCCGAACACGTTGCCGTTAAGGATAAAAACCTTGCTCAAAAAATTCTTGACGTTATACGCGATATTCTCGATAAAATAGGCGTTAAAAAGTATTCCGAAATGGATAATATTGCAAGAGCATGGGAAAAGGCGGTTAATACGGCACAGAGGAATGTCAATAATGTAAATAGCTCAACCAAGAATACCGGCAATGGTAAGATACAATATTCTTTATCAAAATTTGCAGAAAGAGATGTTAATTATGCTTTAACAAATAAAAATTATACAGAAGATGTTTATTTGACAGAAAGCAGTCCGTCAATTATTGTAAATCAAAAAGGTACAAAAAATTTACCTATGGTAATGAAAGCATCTCATATAAGGGAAAATGT
>JAXEIW010000116.1:0-2946 GCA_034101885.1 Clostridia bacterium
TTGCTAATTATACAGGCGAAACCCAATGCAATGAATACGATTGGGGCGAACCGCAAGGAGAAGAAATATGGTGAATTTGAAACAAGGTGATATAATAAAGCTAAATTTTGATCCTCAATCAGGACACGAACAGGCTGGATATAGACCTGCATTAGTTGTGAGCAACGAGGTGTATAATCAAAAAACTAACTTGGTGATAGTATGCCCAATAAGTAATACTCCCAACAACTTTCCTATGCACGTTAAGCTCGACAGCAGAACAACTACCACCGGAAGCATTTTGTGTCAGCATATTAAGGCATTAGACATTGTTTCACGGGGCTATGTTTATGTTGAACATTTGCCTGATGATATATTTCAAGAGGTTTTTGATATCCTTTATGGTGAAATTGAAATTTTATAGCCCACACAATCTGTTTTCTGATTAAGGAAAAATAATTATGACTAATTTTGATGATTTTCTTGCTGAACAGATGCAGGATGAGGTATTCCGTAAGGAATATGAAGCCTTAGAGCCTGAATTTACCATTATGCAGGCTATGATCGATGCTCAACAACCTGAGGAACTGATATCAGATTGCTCAGACATTATGTAAATTCATTATTATCAAACTTGTAAAAAATACATTTGAATTTTGAATATTGAAATATTTTTAGTTTATTGTATAAAGAAACTGTTGACATTTGTATATATAGGTTATATAATATAATTACAGAAAATCTTACAATAAAAACATGGGGTGAATTATATGAAAATAATCAAAAAAATCATTTGTATATCATTAACAGTATTAATTTCTATATTTAGTATGACAGATATAACTTGCTTGGCGTACTCAGAAAACGAAAAAGAATACGAATGCTCCAAATGCATATTCTATCCAAATGCATATATCTCTACTTGTTCATCTGCTTTTAAGAAAGTGGAACCAAATGGGAAAAAATATAAATTCTCTGTTAATAAGTTGTATAAACATCCTGATTATCGTAAATATTATCGTAATTCGTATGATGATTATGATAGTTATTCATATAAGTTTTTTAAGTTTTCACTAAGCAAAAAACAATTAGTATCCCTAAATATCGGATCAGATCTGCCTTATCTTTCGGCATATATTGAGTATGCAGACGGAAAAAATGGTACAGAAAATGGCTATTACATGAACACGTTCAATCTTAATTATAGTTGTGCTGCTAGTCCAAGTAAATATCTTGTTAGATATGATAATTTTAAAGGTACAGCAATCGATAACAGTACTATGGGTGATTTTACCCGAAGCAGATGGGAATTTGAACCGGAACCGGGATATCAAATTATAAACAGTTCAGATGTGTATAATTTGGATAAGGGCGATTATGTTATAATATTTAAAATAAACGATTCATATATTGACCAATATGATGAGCATTATAGTGTTACGTTTTCTGTAAAAACGGCTGATAATCCATTTAAACTAACTAAACCACAAAAGGTAAAATCAAAAGTAAGATATGATAGACAATATTCAAGATATTGCGCAGATATTACTTGGGCAAGCGTAAAAGATGCTCAAGGATATTATTTATTTGAATATGATAAAAAGCAAAAAAAATATCAGTATCTTCATTACATAGACTCTAATAAAATAACTCTGCCATTAAATCATGCTGAAACTAAATTTAAAATTATTGCAGTTGATGCTTTTGGAGATATTAGTGATCCATTTTGTTTTACAGTTAAAGTTAAATCTTAATCTTGATAATTAAAAATGAGTGATATAATAAAAGACTACGGTAGAACTGTGGTCTTTTATTATTGTCGGAGTAGAAAAGGTGGAAAAATCAATTGATAATATAACGCCCTGTATTTTACTTCTGTCAATGACAGAATATGAAGTCTAATTTCACAGAATATTATTTATGCGAATAAAAAAATCACGCATTATAGGGCTTTTTTCAGTTTGTGAATTGTTTTTGACTGCATATGCAGTAATAATGTGATTTTTTCCACCACAGGAGGACAAAAATCACGTTTTTTGTCAACCTCTAAAATTTTTTCTTGTAGTAGACGTCCAAACTCTTGACAACAGTTTTGTAAAATGCTATTATAATATTATTGACACATACAAAATTATCCCCGCCGAGATGTAATCAGCAGGGATAAATAATGAATATGTGTCTGAAAAAAGCATCATTAACTTTCAAATACATTTTGGCGAATGTGTTTGAAATTCATCAAAGAAGATAAACCCACTATCTACTTGATATATAAGGATGCGGATTTTCATAGCCTTATGATATCATATATTTTGGTTTTTGTCAAGACATATATAAGACAATTACAAAAATTCGTTATCATAACCAAAGCTGTGATCGCATTGTTTTATATCCTTTTAGAGCGTTGAGCCGTCTTGTTGATGAATTACAAGGCGGTTTTTTGATGCTCAAATCAGAAAGGATAGTAAAAATTATGAACGTTATGAATGCAGCAATAACACTCCCCTATCAAATCCTGAAGCTTCCACTGCGTGAGCAGTCTGTATTATTGGCTCTGTCTACTCTTTTCCCAAATGTCACTTGCTTTGAAACTTCGATTGAAAAAATAGCTGAATTTATGAATTTATGCGACACCACAATAAAAAAAGCTGTCAGAGGACTTGAAAGTAAAGGCATTATCAGCAGAGAAATCAAGAGAGAAAAAGGAAAATTTGACGGAATGAGCTGGACAGTATCGCTTTCAGCATTAACTACTTTATCACCGGTGATAACTTCACCAGTGATAAAGTACCCGACGGTAGAAATGGCTATAAATGGGGATTTTTCCCACCCTGAAAGATCTGAAATCACTGAGGATATATTAGATATATATTTATATGTTGATACAGATACAGCAGAACGTTTAAATATTGAAGCTGCTGCGAAGAAGTGTAAGCCTGAGAAGGTCAGGAAGGTACTTGAAGCTCTGAA
>JAXEIW010000117.1:0-27809 GCA_034101885.1 Clostridia bacterium
GGAACGCACAATATCTCCTATTGAAAATATTATAGCCCATCCCATAAGCACATATAAAACAAGAGAAACCTTGCTGAACTTCTCCAGACTGATTGCATTTATTAATATTCCCAGAACGGTTACTCCCCAAATTATTCCGAACAACACCCATCTTTTCGCACCATCCATACACATCAGCAAATAGGGCGTATATGTTCCGGCTATAAGTATGAAAATAGAACAATGATCGAATATTCTCAAAACGCTTTTTGCTCTTTTGCTCTGAACAATATGATAAACCATGGACATGGAATACATTATTATAAGAGAGATACCGTATACAAGCGCACTTGCAATTCCGTATCCGTTGCCTCTTATGGCGGCGAATACAATCAGCAGTACCAAAGCCGCAACGCTCAATGCAGTTCCTACTCCGTGAGATACAGAATTAAATATTTCTTCTCCGCCTGTGTATACCGGACATTTTTTTTCCTTCATAACTCCTCCGTAATTACAGGCAAAATCCGTAAAAAAGTCGTGTATATTTCCGAGTTTGCCGCTCGGCTCGGTTTTTTACATTATTCGCCTTCTGTCTGGGCAGTATCGTCTTCTGCCTCTGTTTGACCTGCTTCTGTTTCTTCCGACTGTGCGTCAGATTGACTCTGCATTGCCGCAAAAACCTCACTCATCGGTGTGTCATCGGAAATACTGTCATCCAATCCTGCCGATTCTCTTAATGTTGCAGTATCTGTTCCCGAAAGCTTTGCATAATTTGCAAAGGTCATATATTCAACAGCAACAGACATTTCGGTATCGCCCGTAATATCATCTGCTGAATCAAGTCCGTATTCCGCAAGATAATCTTCCGTTGACATTCCGGCTTCCTCTGCAGCCTGCGCAACCGTCGTTGCCTGTGCCTGTTCTTCTGCACCGGCATCCGCACCCGTGTCGGTAACAGTTTCATTCTGTACGGCGTCTTTATTCGTATCAAATTTAGAGTACACCGCCCATGAACCAAGTCCTATAAATGCAATTACCAAAACCGCTATTATAGAATTTGTTAAAATTTCCGATTTGGTTTTTTTTCTTTTTGTATTTTCCGAAACCGGATTTTCTTTTCTTATTTTTTTTGCTTGTCTTTCACTCATTATTTATTCTTCCTTTCATCATACATCTTGTAAAAATCAAGATACGTTCCAGATTATCAAGATAACTACTATATTATACATTGTTAAGCCCTCATTGTCAATATTTTTTATAAATTTACACAACCAAAGCAGAAATAATTTATACTTTGTTAAAAAATTCGCACCCCAAATATGCTGTTTTGACAAGTAATTTTGCATTAATATTACTCAAAAAAAACAGTGCACCGGTCGTTTTCAAACAACTGCACACTGTCCGATATATATATATTAACAATTTTTTAATTTTTTTCAAGAGCAATATCCGCGCCTATTTCGGAAAATTTTTTAACAAAGTTTTCATAACCTCTTTCTATATGTTCAACTCCCGTTATTTCCGTTTCTCCCTTTGCGCTCATGCCTGCCAGAGCCAAAGCTGCCCCTCCTCTCAAATCAAAAGCATTTACTTTTGTTCCGGACAGCGATTCAACGCCTTCAATTACCGATGTTCTGCCGTCTATCCTTATATTTGCGCCCATCCGGTTTAACTCGCCGATATGCAGAAATCTGTTTTCAAAAACCGTTTCCACAATTATTCCCGTCCCCCTCGCCGTACTCATAAGCGCTGTGAACGGTGCCTGCATATCGGTAGGAAATCCGGGGAAAGGCAAGGTCTTTATGTCGGCGGTTTTAAGCGGACGCTCGGCATTTACGGTAAGTGTATTATTACCGTTATCCTTTATGTCCACTCCCATTTCCGAAAGCTTTGCAGCCACCGGCTTAATATGAGAGTAATTAACATTCTCGATTATTCCCCGTCCTCTTGTCATTGAAAAAGCCACTATAAAAGTTCCCGCTTCAATTCTGTCAGGTATAACACGATGAACCGTCGGACTAAGCTCTTTAACACCGATGACTTTAACGGTATCACTGCCGGAGCCTTCTATAACAGCGCCTTGTTTTATCAAAAAATCAGTCAGATCAACAATTTCAGGCTCTGCCGCAGCATTTTCGATAATGGTTTCTCCCTCTGCCAAGGTTGCAGCCATTATTATATTTTCTGTTGCGCCCACACTTGGGAAATCAAGATAAATCCTTGCACCCTTCAGTTTTTTTGCAGACATTTCCACATATCCGTGTCCCCGTGAAATATCCGCACCCATTGCCGCAAATCCCTTTAAATGCAAATCGACGGGACGAGTACCGATAGGACATCCTCCCGGAAGAGATATTCTTGCTTTTCCCAGCCTTGACAATAAAGCCCCCGACAAAAGAAAAGAGCCTCGCATTTTCCCCACCAACTCATAGGGCGTAGTATAATTTACAATATTCTCGCAGTCAACACTCACTCTATCCTTGTGAATATCTGTCTTTACACCCAAACAATCAAGCAAACTGTACATTGTGTTTATATCGCTGAGATTCGGTATTCCCGATATTATATTTTTTCCTTTTGTCAATATACATGATGCAAGTATCGGCAATGAACTGTTCTTTGAACCGCTTATGTGTACCCTTCCGTTAAGACTTCCGTTATTTTTTACTATTAATTTTGACATATATCCACGCTGCCTCCAAATTATGTTTTAAGTACAATAGATAATTTATATATTGTATTATGTCCTATTATTGCATTTTAATAAGTGGTTTATATTTTTTTACATAATTTAAATAATGCTCACTGAATAAATGCGATTTTTAATCGCATTTAGAAAAATTATGACTTTTGTCAAAATTTTTCATGTAAAATCGAAGATTTTACACAGTTCGCATTGATAAAGTCTGCTGAAATAAATATTTTGGGAGCAAAATATTTATTCATGGTGCAAGGTTTTTTGCAAAAACGCACAAAACCCTTGCACCTAAACAATTATGAAAAACTTGTAAGCCGCTATGCGGCTGCGTTTCATAATTGTTCGGCAGCTATTAAATAGAACGAAGCACAGAATAATATCATCGCAAAGCATATGCTGTGTAACAATATCATCTGTGCTTCATCCATGTGTGAATGTAAGTATGTATATATAATACACCAAAAAAATTATTTTGTCAATAGTTTTTTGAAAAAAATTAAAAAAAATTTTTGGAAAGAAGGAAAAAAGAAATGTCGGCTTATACTTATACTCCAAAAGGAGTTTGTTTGATGAAAATTGATTTCGATGTGGAGGACGGAATATTGAAAAATGTAAAATTTACCGGAGGCTGCAACGGAAATCTTAAAGGAATATCAAGTCTTGTTGACGGTATGGAGGTTACGGAGGTTATTAAGCGTTTAAAGGGAACAAACTGCAACGGCAAGGGAACATCATGTCCGGATCAGCTTGCGAAAGCTCTTGAAGCATATTTGAATACAAAATAAAACACTAAAACTTTTTGTAAAACGTATTCCGGAAAAACAGCGTTATATACTATCCAAAATGTTCAACCTGCCAAAAGGCGGAAAAATGGCTTGATGACAACAAAAAACAATATGAAATTCGTGATATAAAGGAAGATAATCCGAACTATGATGAGCTTAAAGAATGGTATGAAAAAAGCGGATTGCCGTTAAAAAAATTTTTTAATACAAGCGGACTTTTGTATAAATCCATGCAGCTTAAGGATAAGCTTCCCAATATGAGCGAAGAAGAACAGCTAAAGCTTTTATCATCCGACGGTATGCTTGTTAAAAGACCGATTCTGATAGGAGATAATTGTGTTCCGGTCGGATTTAAGGAAAATGACCGGAGCGAAAAGCTGTGAAAAACTTTCGATAAAATGTCTTAAAAATCACCCGTATAAAATTTTGACGGGTGATTTTTATTGAACTTTAATCTATCGGTCGTATCATCATATCAAAATATTTCAATAAATCCGACGATGAAATTTGGGAATCATTTTCAATCCACCAAGTAATAACACTGATGCATCCGCCGGCGTACATATTTGCAATAATAGGCGCAGGTATAGGAAGGTCGGTGCCATTATCATCGAACTTTAAAAGTTTTTCATATATTTTCTGCGTTAAAACAGACCGAAAATTAGATATGATTCTTTCATCTTTATTTTGTATAAGCAGAAGCTTAAACATTGAAATATTCTCTGTTATGTGGTTTATAACTACCTGTGCGACCTTCATGCAATAGCTTTTATATTCATCAAAGCTTTTATTTTCAATATTGAAGCAGTCGAAAACATTTAACAGGTCATTCATCATATAATTTAATAAATCGTATTTGTCCGTAAAATGATTATAAAAGGTGGTTCTGTGAACCATTGCAGCTCTGCAAATATCTGAAACCGTGATCTTTTCAAACGGTTTTTTCTGCATTACATCGGAAAGAGCCTTTGAAAGTAAGCTGTTGGTTTTTTGCACTCTTAAATCAATTGTATTTTTCATTGCATCACTACCTTTAATTTTTTTTTAATAATTCTACATATTTTTTGTTTTTGTATAATAAACTACAGGTTTGTAAGTTTTGTATCTTGACATATGATATATTACAATATATTATATAGGATAGAAACATATTTGTCAAGTTGACGTGAAAAATAAGCGGCGCATCTTGCCCTTTATCGGGACTTGAAGTACACAAAGTACTACGGCGTCCCTCAAAAGAGCAATCTGCTTGCTTCTTTTCCACGTCAAGAAGTGGAGGATGTGAAAAATAAGCGGTGCATCTTGCCCTTTATCGGGACTTGAAGTACACAAAGTACTACGGCGTCCCTCAAAAGAGCAATCTGCTTGCTGCTTTTCCACGTCAAGAAGCGGAGGATGTGAAAAATAAGCGGCGCATCTTGCCCTTTATCGGGGCTTGAAGTACAAATGGCGAGAAATCATGACTGATATGTTTTGCAATTATTCGTTTGGAGGTTGCTGATTTGAAGAAGAATGATATAGAAAAGGTTAGTTTTTTTGAAAAAATTGCTGCTTTTATTGTTGATAAAAGAAATATATTTTTCCTTATATTTATATGTGGGGGGATTTTCAGTCTGTTTTCATCAGGGTGGGTTAATGTTGAAAATGATATAACAAAATATTTGCCCGAAACCACAGAAACGCGAATAGGCGTTGATTTAATGGACAAAGAATTTATTACATACGATACGGCAGAGGTAATGGTTACAAATGTGTCTTTTCAACGTGCCGAAATGCTTGCCGACAAAATCAGGGATATAAGCGGTGTTTCCGAGGTTGCTTTTGAAAATGACGATGAACATTTTAAAAATTCATCCGCCCTGTTCAGTGTTACCTTTAAAGGGCATGATTCCGATGAGGTAAGCACAAAATCAATGGAAGATATAAAGCTTTTACTCAGCGGATATGACTTGTACATAAACAGTGAAGTGGGAAGCACGGCCGAGGAAGATTTGCAGAATGACATGAATATTATTCTTGTAATTGCGGCGGTTATTATTATTTTGGTTTTGCTTTTTACTTCAAAGTCATATGCGGAGGTACCTATTTTATTGATTACTTTCGTTGCTGCGGCAATTTTAAATAAGGGAACAAATTTTATGCTTGGCAAAATATCCTTTATTTCCGATTCTGTCGCGGTGGTTTTGCAGCTTGCTTTAGCTATTGACTATGCTATTATTTTATGTCACAGGTTTACCGAAGAAAGAGAGTATTTGGAACAGCGTGAGGCTATGATACAGGCGTTGAGCAAGGGTATACCGGAAATATTATCGAGCAGTCTGACTACAATTTCGGGTTTGGCGGCTTTGGCGACAATGCAGTTTAAAATAGGACCGGATCTTTCTATTGTTTTGATTAAGGCTATTCTTTTAAGCTTGTTAAGCGTGTTTACGTTAATGCCGGGACTTATAATGATTTTCGGAAAGTACATGGAAAAAACAAAGCATAAAAATCTTGTGCCGAATATTCCGTGGGTAGGCAAATTTTGTGTAAAAACAAAGTACATTATACCGCCTATATTTCTTGTATTAATGGTAGCAGGATTTTTCTTGTCGTCACAGACATCTTATTGTTACAGTGAGGGAACGCTGACAACGGTAAAACAAAATCCTGCTCAATTTGCAAAGGAAAAAATAAAAAACACCTTTAAACAAACAAACGCCATAGCAGTTATTGTTCCTACAGGTGATTATGAAAAAGAAGCGGCTTTGCTTGCTGAGCTTGAAAAGTGCGAGGGCGTAAAGGAAACGGTGGGCTTGGCAAATTCAGAGGCTTTGGATGGTTATATGCTCACCGAGAGTATAACTGCGAGAGAGTTCGGAGAAATGACCGATGTTGATTATGAAATGGCAAAATTATTGTATGCCGCATATGCGGTAGACGAGGAGGAGTACGGGCAGGTTGTTGGTAATCTTGACGGTTATTCTGTTCCGATAATTGATATGCTTGAATTTCTGCATAAAGAAATCAACGAGGGATATGTGTCGTTGGATGATGATAAAACCGAGCAGATTAATGAAATATATGACACAATACAGGATGCAAAACGGCAGCTGAAAACCGATAAAAATTCACGTTTGCTTGTAATTTCAACGCTGCCGGAGGAAGGGAAGGAAACCTTTGAATTGCTTGATGAAATGCATGAGATAATAGCAAAATATTATGACAGCGGCGCTTACATAGTAGGAAATTCCACAAGTGCATATGATTTGGCAACATCATTTTCAAGAGATAATATTATAATAAGCATTTTGTCTGCATTGTTTGTTGTTGTAGTATTGCTTTTCACATTCAAATCGGCAGGATTGTCAATACTGCTTATTGCTGTTATCCAGGGAAGTATATGGATTAACTTTTCCTTCCCGTTTATTATGGGACAGCAATTGTTCTTCCTCGGTTACCTTGTTGTAAGCTCAATTCAGATGGGTGCCAATATTGACTATGCTATTGTTATATCGAGTAGATTTTCCGAGCTAAAGAAGGAAATGAATACAAAAGATGCCGTTATAGAAACAATTAACCAAGCATTTCCGACGATTATAACGTCGGGTTCAATTTTGGCAGCTGCCGGAATACTGATATGGAGAATTTCCACCAACGGTATTATAGCTTCTGTGGGAGAGTGTCTCGGAAGAGGTACTATAATGTCAATACTGCTTGTTTTCGGTGTTTTGCCGCAGCTTCTTTTAATAGGCAATACAATAGTTGAAAAGACTGCGTTGATAATAAAAACACCTGAGCTTAAGAGAAAAGAAACAGGACGAATGTTTGTAAACGGACGTGTTATAGGAAAGATTTCGGGAGTGGTTGATGCTAATATTCACGGTGTTGTTATAGGGGATATAGACGCTATTGTAAGATCTGAAAATATATCAAATGATAAACCGGAGCTTCCCGAAAAAAACGGTGAAGAAATGACAGAGCATAAAGATGAGGAGGCGGAGCACGATGAAAAATAAAATTTTATCTGTAGTTATGGCTGTTTTCATAATTTTATCATGTTCATACCCTTTGTTATGCGTTCTTGCCGAAGAAGATGTAATAAGAATTTCCACTGCCGATGAGTTTACGGAATTTGCGGATAAATGCAGAATGGATTCATTTTCAAAGGGAAAGACTGTTTATCTTGAAAATGATATTAAATTAAACGGTTTGCAGTTTAAATCAATACCTGTTTTCTACGGAGTATTTGACGGGCAGGGATATACATTGAGCGGTATTTCTTTCATATCAAATGCGTCAAATAAGGGAGTATTCAGATATATAGAGCAGGGAGCGATTGTTAAAAATCTTAATGTTACGGGAGTTGTGACGCCGGGCGGAACAAGCTCAAAAATAGGGGGTATAGCCGGAACAAATTCGGGGAGCATATTAAGCTGTACCTTTAACGGAACGGTAAAGGGCAGCAGCTATGTAGGCATGATTGCCGGAATGAATCTTTCGGACGGAGTAATATCAAACTGCAGCAGCCGCGGCACTATTTACGCAGAACATTATGTTGGAGGAATAACAGGACACAATACCGGAAGAATTGTGAATTGTGAAAATGCCGCCAACGTAAATACGAGAGCGGAAAAGGTAACCTTTGATATTGAAAAAATAGATTTTGATCGTCTTATATCTACACAAAATACAGTTGACATCACCGATTTGGGCGGTATATGCGGATATTCCTCCGGAGTGGTTGAGGGCTGCACAAATTACGGCCGCGTGGGATACAGAAGCGTCGGATATAATGTTGGAGGCATAGCCGGCAGGCAAAGCGGATATTTAAACAACTGCAAAAATCACGGACAGGTAAATGCTCGAAAGGATGCCGGCGGAATTGTCGGACAGATGGAATATTATACATATCTTAAATATTCCGAGGATTCAATATCAAATCTTAATACGGAGCTTGATAAATTGAAAAATCTAACAAATACCTTGCTTGATAACACCGATTCAAGGCAGATTGAGCTTTCAAATCAGCTGACCTCATTAAAAAGCTATGCAGACAGCGCCATATCCAACGGAAATATAATAAAGGATAAAACAACAGATATGCTCAACAGCGATATTGACAGTATTAATGATGCCGGTGTCAAGCTTTCCGACTTGCTTACAAAAATCTCCGATGAGCTGGATTCTTCCAATAAAATTGCAGACAATTTTGACAGCTTTATAGATTGCGTTCAATCTGTTACCGATACCGTAGACGAATCGATAAATATTGACAGAACACAAATAGACAATGCAGGCGATTTACTGAAGGAAGCTGCGGATAAGGTTGATATTGCCGTTGAAAATCTGTCAAAGGCAACGAAAAAGATGAGATCTGCACTGTATGATACAGAAGAACTGATTTATGCTGTAGAGGGATTTGTATATGAACTTGACAATCTTTTGAATAAACTTTCCACATTAAAAAGTGATCTGGAATATTTGGATCAACAGTTTGATTCACTGCCTGAGCTTTTAAAGAACGGTGATTTTAAAGAGCTTATAACTAAAATTGAGGCTTTAAAGAATTATATATCTGGTATAAGACAGGTGTATAATAAAATCATATCAAATATAAGCGAGCTTAAATACGCATTTGAAAATGTGAAATATGAGATTGCAAGACTTGACTTTGACAATTTATTTGACGCACTTGATTATATGGTTAATTCGCTGGAAGCAATAAATGGTATAGGAGAGGATTTTTCCGAGGTGATTGACAGTGTAAATAACATTCTTGACGGAATTGATTTTGATAATCTCAATACTGTAAGCGATGATATTACAAAAGCAAATGATGCCTTGTCGGAGGTTGTAAAGGGAACGGAAGATACCATAAGAGGAATAAAGGATGCGATAAGAGATTTTTCAAAGGATCCTATTATTACAATAGAAAAGATAAGCGATGAATATATAAATGCACTAGATAATTTATCAAATGATATATCGGGAATTTCCGATGTGCTCGGTAACATAAATTCAACAACAAGCTCAAATCTATCCTCAATAAAGGATGATTTTAAAGCTGTTACCGATCAGATTTTTGTTGTTTTCGATACTATGTCGGATATGATAGACGATTCTTTTTCGGAAATAGATATAGAGGAGCATATTACCGATGTGTCTGATGAAGATACGGTTAATCAGACAACGGGAAAGGTGTCTGATTCAAAGAATTACGGAAAGGTTGAAGCGGATTTGAATGTAGGCGGAATTTGCGGAACAATGGCGGTTGAATATGACTTTGATCCGGAGGATGACGTTGTAAAAAGCGGTGAGAAAACAAGAAATTTTCTGTATACCTTGCGTGCCATAATAAGAGCCTGCGACAACTACGCAAATGTAACGGCAAAGAAAAATTATGTCGGAGGAATTGTCGGAAATCAGGCCTTGGGATGTGTTATTAATTCAAACGGAAGAGGAAATATAACAAGCAAAAACGGTGATTATGTCGGAGGTGTTGCGGGATTAAGTGAATCCACAATTAAAAACTGCAACGCAAAGGTTACACTGTCCGGTGATGATTTTGTGGGAGGAATTGCCGGAAAGGGAAAGAATATATTCTCGTCACGGTCTTTGGTAAACATTGAAGATTCGGACGAAAATCTCGGAGCGATTGCCGGAGAGCTTACAGGAACGGGAAAAAATAATTATTTTACTTCAGATACTCTTGGAGGTATTGATTCAATCAGCTATGCGGGAATTGCCGAACCATGCACTGTTGAGGAGCTTGCAGTCGGAGGGGTAAACAGTGAGATATTTAATACCGTTACCGTTTCTTTCTTTGTTGAGGACAGAAAAGTCAGACAAATTGAAATAGGGTACAAAGAGAGCATTGACGAAAAGGATATTCCCGAAATACCTAAGCAGGACGGCAAACATTCAAAATGGAGCAACAGCAATTTTACCGATATAGAGCATGATTTTGAAACATATGCCGAATATTATCCGAGCATAACCTCCATAGAAAGCTCCATGCAGAGAAATGCTCTTGTACCGGTGATAGTTGCGGAGGGAGAATTCAGTGAGGACGAATATATTGAAACGATAGATATAGGAGATGAATATAAGCCGGCATTTTCTGAAAAACAGTTGGAAAGTTGGGAAATTAAAACTTCAGACGGGGCAAACATAACTGCTTTGAGATATTTGCCGCCGGATAACAGCAGAAATATCAGTATTATGATGTACAAAGGAAATAAATTCGTAAAAGCCGAAACGACAAAAGACGGAAGCTATTTGGTTATAGATTTAAATGATGCCGAAAGTAATGATATAAAAATTTCAGTTGTGACGAGAAGTTGGGTAGGCAGCATTATATATTATGTGTCAAATGCTCTTGAGGTTATTGCGGTATTATTGATTTTGCTTTTTGTAATACGCAGGATAAATAATGCTCACTGATAAATGCGATTTTCAATCG
Source organism: Clostridia bacterium (assembly GCA_034101885.1). GTDB lineage: Bacteria > Bacillota > Clostridia > UBA1381 > UBA1381 > RGIG1988. Next base: position 10,907 of record JAXEIW010000117.1, read on the forward strand.
CATTTAGAAAAATTATGACTATTGTCAAAATTTTTCATGTAAAATCAAAGATTTTACATGGTTCGCATTGATAAAGCCTGCTGAAGGGGGCTGTTGCTTTTAGCGCAGATCGACGTATGGCATAAAACCATACGTCTACGAACGGAACACACCACTCGGAGTACACAAAGTACGCCGTCGGGTGTATTCTGTCCGTTCTGCATCTAAAATCAATCAGCCCCTATGTGCTTTTTAACGCAACAGCCCCTTAATGGTGCAAGGTTTTTTTGCAAAAATGCACAAAACCCTTGCACTCAAACTATTATGAAACGCTTGTAAGCCGCTGTGCGGCTGCATTTCATAATAGTTCAGCAGTCATTAAATAAAAAAAGAAAGAAATCAGTTAAATTTTCCGATAGAAAGAAATCATGAGAAAAAACAGGCTGCCGTTTAAATTAATACGGCAGCCCGACTGAATTTTGAATTGATTTTTAATCATTAAACAAATCCGAATATTGACTGTAGAATGATACAAAGTTATTATATAAAACATTTTCCGTAACAGTTGGGGAGAGGTTTAAACTCATTATATTTTCAAGTTCCTTTTCATGGTCCCACATGGGAAAATCGGTTGCAAAGAAAATATGACTGTTATCAAATGTTTCAAACCCTTTTTTTGCTTCATCAAGACCTTTAAATCCCATTGTGCTGCTTGTATCAAAATACATATTCGGAATATTCAAAATGTCCCTTGCAATATCCCATTGACTCCATCCGCCGAAATGAGCGCCGATAATATTTAATTTGGGAAATTTTTTTGCAATATCGGCAATTTTTTCGGGATGTGAATATCCGTATCGGTAATCTCCCGCATGAGTCAGAACAAACATATTAAGCTGAACAAGAGTATCGAAAACTGGGAACAGCTCTTTATCGTTAAAGTCGAATTTCTGAAAGTCCGGATGAAGCTTTATGCCGTGTACGCCTGCCTTTTTCAGTCTTTGCAATTCGTCTGCGTAATGTTCATAGCCTTTAAACATAGTTCCCAGACCTATAAATTCTTCGTGTGAATTTATTTCCTCAAGTATAAAATCATTTATGCTTTCCACTTGCTGAGGCTTTGTTGCTGTTGAAAATACCAAATACTTTTCAACGCCGATTTTAGAACCAGATTCAATCAGAGCGTCATCGGAACCCTTGTGCTGCATTTTTGTACTGTAAAAATCAGAAATCGATTCTACGGCTTTATCTGCAATTTTGGAAGGGAATATGTGAGCATGTGTATCTATGATTTTCATAATAATCCTCCATTTTGCCGTTTTTTGTTAATATATGAAAAAAATATGCGTGCATATTAAGGTGTAAGTGCATTTTTCTCCTATTCACGAAGATATGCGGGATGCACGGCATATTTTTTTCGTCAATTTAAATTGCCCGATTAATTGGCAAACAGTTTTTCGTAATAATCCGTTCCGCCGCCACGCGGCGGCACAAATCGAATGTGAAAAAGAAGCAAGCAGGTCGCTCGAAAGACTGCCGCCGACGTATATGTATACTTCAAGGCAGGCTTTCGAGATGCGCCGCTTATTTTTCACATTATTATTTTTGATTGTCTTTCTCTCTTATTTCAACACGTCTGATTTTGCCGCTTATTGTCTTTGGAAGTTCATCGACAAATTCTACAATACGCGGATATTTATACGGAGCAGTGTGTTCTTTTACATAATTTTGAATTTCTTTCTTTAATGCTTCGGAACGTTCTGTACCTTTTGTAAGAACGATTGTTGCTTTAACTACCTGTCCTCTGATTGGATCGGGGGAAGGAGTTACGGCACATTCCAAAACGTAAGGCAATTCCATAATAACACTTTCGATTTCGAAAGGTCCGATTCTGTAGCCGGAGGATTTTATAACATCGTCGATTCTTCCGACATACCAGAAGTAACCGTCCTCATCTCTCCAAGCTGTGTCGCCTGTATGATAAATATTGTTGTCATAGGCTTCCTTTGTTTTTTCTTCGTCACGGTAGTAACCGGCAAACAGTCCGCATGGAACGCCTTTATCTGTCTTAATAACGATTTCGCCTGTTTCACCTACGCCTGCGCTTGTGCCGTCACCGAGAAGAATATCAACATCATATAAAGGACTCGGTTTACCCATTGAGCCGGGTTTTGGAACAGAACCTCTTAAGTTTGCGATTGTAAGTGTTGTTTCGGTTTGACCGAATCCCTCCATAAGCTTCAGACCTGTAGCCTTTTTCCATTGTTCATATACTTCCGGATTCAAGGCTTCACCTGCTACCGTTGCATATTCAATAGATGATAAGTCATATTTTGACAAATCCTCTTTAATAAAGAATCTGTACATTGTAGGCGGTGCGCAGAAGGTTGTAATATTATATTTCTTAAACATAGGAAGAATATCATGCGCATTGAATTTATCAAAGTCATATGTAAATACGGCAGCCTCACAAAGCCATTGTCCGTATAATTTACCCCATAAAGCTTTACCCCAGCCGGTGTCTGAAATCGTAAAGTGCAGACCGTCCGGATTGACATTGTGCCAATATTTTGCGGTGATAAAGTGTCCGAGAGGATATTTATGATTGTGTGATGCAATCTTTGGATATCCTGTTGTACCCGATGTAAAGAACATAAGCATTAAATCATTGCCGCAGGCGCTGTCGGCTGTTCTTTCAAATACATCGGAGCAATTAAGCATCTCATCATTAAAATCATGCCATCCATCACGTTTTCCTCCTACAAGGATTTTTGTCAACGGTTCGCCGTAATTCTTTTCCGCCAAATCAACCTGATGCGAAACGTCACCGTCTGAAGTGCAGACAATTGCCGATACGCCTGCTGCTTTGAATCTGTAATCAAAGTCATGCTCAACCAAAAGGTTGGTAGCGGGAATTGCAATTGCACCAAGCTTATGAAGTGCCAGTATTGAGAACCAGAATTGGTAATGACGTTTTAAAACAAGCATTACTCTGTCGCCCTTCTTGATTCCGAGGGATTTAAAGTAGTTTGCGGTCATTGATGAGTATTTGCTCATATCTCCGAAGGTAAATCTTCTTTCCTCGTGTGTATTGGAAACATGAAGCATTGCAAGCTTATCGGGACATTTTTTTGCAAGTGCGTCAACTACGTCAAATGCAAAGTTAAAGCTGTCCTCATTTACAAATTTAATGTCTGTCAGTCTGCCGTCGGTATCCTTTGCTGTTTTTATGAATTTCTTGTATACGGCAGTATTGGGCTGATCTTGTCTTTTTGCTTCTTTTGTATTATCTTCCGCCTGAGTCGGTGCTTCCGGAATTGTGCCGTCTTCATTTAATACAACAGCATATATTTCAACGTCTTCTCCATCCAATGCAACAAGTCCGTGGGGAGTGCGGCTGTTATAATAGATTGAATCGCCGGGATTAAGAATTTCCGTATTATTTCCGACAACTACCTTTAATTTACCACTGATAACTATATCAAATTCCTGCCCCGAATGGCTTGTACATTTTGCGGGCAGCTGTTCGTCTTCTTTTGAGTATGGAATTTTTACTCTGAAGGGCTCGGCAAGCTTATGCTTAAATAACGGCGCAAGATTTTTGTAAGTAAAACCTGACGATCTTGTTATCGGTAAGCCACCGCCGCTTCTCGTTACTTCGTAGCTTGTAAGTGTCGGGCTTGAACCCTGTAAAAGATCCGTAGGATCAACGTTAAAGTATTTTGCACATTTATAAATAAAAGTAAAGCTGAAATCCTTTGTTCCTGTTTCGTATTCACGATAATCGGACACAGATACCTCAACGTTTTTTGCCATTGATTCCTCTGAAATTCCTAAGATTTCACGCATATTTTTTATTCTTTGCGCAACCTCCCATAATTGTTGTTTTAATGTTTCTCCTTGCATATGTAATTACCTCCATACATTAATTTAAAAAAAATCACAAGCTGTATAAATCGGGTTAAACATTAAAAAAACCGCCTCAAGAAAAAATCTTGAGACGGAATTATATCCCGCGGTACCACTCAAATTGCGTATAAATACGCCACTCATAGGCTCTAACAAGCCCCTTGCCTTAACGCAGCAAACTCACGAAAGGTATCTACTTGCCATATGGCTTTCGGACCTTCAGCTCGGAAGTGATAGGTTTTTGAATAACCGTACCATTGGCTCGCAGCAACCGCCAACTCTCTCAAGGCTTAATTATTCAACCGTCTTCGTCACAGCTTTTGTTTATTTATTTTTTATTATGATAACACATTTAATATCTCATGTCAATACATTTTCTGAAAAATTATTTCGGTTTATTAATGATGTCTGTATTATTTTTAAATAAAATAATTCTTAATGTCAAAAATAAACAAAAATAATGGAATAAAATGTATAAAAATGCTGCATACAAAATTTTTGTTTGTATGCAGCACATTTAATAAATCAGGCTTTATCAATTGAACCGAAAAGCTCCATCTTTTCCTTTACAATTTCTTTAATTGCCTCAAAGCCGGGAGCCAAAAGCTTTCTCGGATCGAAGCCTTTGCCCTGAAGATCCTTGCCTTCTTCAATATACTTTCTTGTTGCAGCTTGGAAATAAAGCTGACATTCGGTATTTACGTTGATTTTGGCAACACCTAAAGAGATGGCTTTTTTAATCATATCTGCAGGAATACCTGTTCCGCCGTGAAGAACCAAAGGTAAATCTCCAATCAATGCTTTTGTTGCGGCTAAAGCGTCAAAATCAAGACCTTTCCAGTTTTCGGGGTATTTTCCGTGAATGTTTCCGATACCTGCGGCAAGAAAATCAACGCCTAAATCGGCAATTGTTTTACATTCGTTCGGATCTGCAATTTCGCCGCTTCCGATAACACCGTCTTCTTCACCGCCGATAGCGCCTACTTCAGCCTCGATTGATATATTCTTGCTGTGACAAAGATTAACAAGCTCTGTTGTTTTTGCTTTGTTTTCTTCGATAGGGAAGTGTGAACCGTCAAACATTACGGACGAAAAGCCTGCGTCGATGCACTTTAAGCAGCCGTCATATGTTCCGTGATCAAGATGAAGTGCAACCGGAACCGTTATATTTAATTCTTCAATCATGGCTTTAACCATAGCGGCAACCGTTTTAAAGCCGCACATATATTTTCCTGCGCCTTCGGATACACCGAGGATAACAGGTGAATTGTTTTCCTGAGCGGTTTGTAAAATGGCTTTTGTCCATTCAAGATTATTGATGTTGAACTGTCCTACGGCATATTTGCCCGCAACAGCCTTTTTTAACATTTCTGTAGCTGGTACTAACATAAATTTTCCTCCTTAAATTTAAAACCAAATATATAATTTGATAATATATCAGAAATTGCAATGCAATTATCTTACTTGTTAATCGTGAAATTGTCCGAGGCAAGAAGCTCGTCAAGAAATTCTTCACATATGTTAAAGGTTTCGCTTTTATGACAATTACGGCATTTTAGAGTGACAGCGTCAAAATTCATATTAATTGAAATATCACTTTTTCCGCATGAGCATTTTACCGCCTTATTTTGAACAAGCTCGTTTATTCTTTCGATTATATCGAAAAGCAAGTCAAAGTCATCGGGATCGGATAATTCTTCGGCTGACAGTAAACCTGCGATAACCTCATTTTGAGCCTGATATTCCTTTTTTAACCGTCTTGAATCTTTTCCGATAAATGTGATGCCTATACCTGTTTCCTGACATTTCAGAATAATTAAATCTTTGTTCCACAAGGTTTTTTTTGAAATGGTAAAGGTATGTGTATCATCACAAATTACGCAGTTTATACAAATTTTGTATTTATCGTTTTGAGATGTTACGGTTACCACGGGACTTTTGCAATCGTCATTTGAACAGCAAATGATTTTTGGCGTATTCAATGGAATATCAAACACTGTAATTTTGCCCATAGATACGTCGGTACATTCGGGACATATATATAAAATTTTGCGGTTTAAATCCGAAATCATAGCCTTCTCCGTTTCAAACAATTTTTATTTTTATTATGAAAAAGATATTGTAATTTAGATAATATTACACAATAATTTTATTTCAATCCTATTTTGTTTTCTCTTGCATAGAAAAACAAATACTGCTGAGCATAGCCTCCCAGCTCGCCGAATTTTTCCGATGAAAAGCGTTCTATTTCTCCGATGCTTTGGGGTTGGTCAAAATAGCAGTATTCAACTATACGCTTGATCCATACGTCAATCGGAAAACTGTTTCTTTTGGATAAACCGAAAAGCAGTATACAGTCCGCAACCTTATTTCCTATCCCTTTTATTTTCATAAGTTCTTTTTTTGCCTCGGCATATGAAAGATCTTTAAATGTTTCGGCAGAAAGACCGTCATGAAAAGCCTTTGCCGCCGATATAATATACTTGTCACGAAAGCCTGCTTTTATGGGAGCCAAATCCTCCAATGAAAGAGAATATATTTTTTCCGGTGACGGGAAAGAATAGTATGTTTTTCCGCGGTAATCTGTTTTTTTACCGAAATTTTCACACAAGCTGTTAATAATTTTTTTTATCCTCGGAATATTATTGCTTGCGGAAATAATAAAGGAAATAACACATTCCCATAATTCCTGATTTAAAATGCGTATTCCTTCACCGTAGCTGATAGCGTCCTTTAGAATTTTATCGGAGGACAGCTTTGTTTTTATACTACCGTAATCATTACCAAAATCAAAATAGTTATACCATATATTTTTAAAATCTTCCTCCGTTGTGTTAAACAGAGTAACGGAAGAATCGGTTTGCATAATTGTCAAAACCTTTCCGTAGGCAATGCCCGTATAGCTTCCGTCCGACTCCTTATTCCAGCGAAAGCATTGACCGCACTCAAATATATGCTTCAAATTAAAGTCTTTAACATCCGAAAGAATCAGATTATTATTTTTTGTTTCTATATTCATAATGTAATAATTATAGCACAGACGGATACATAATTCAATATTTATTGACAAGATTTGTATAAATTTGTATAAAATTATGGACAAAAAAAAATATTGTGGTATAATATATATATATTAAAATCTGTGAAATAATAATGTAAGTCGGATAATATAATTATAATTGTATTTAATGTCGTTTTAAAGCGGCGGAACGGAGGAATAACGTGAAAGATAAGCGTCGCATCTTGCCCTTTATCGGAGCTTGAAGTATCAACATACGTCGGCGCTCCTCAAAAGAGCAATCTGCTTGCTTCTTTTCCACGTTATGATTTGTGCCGCCGAATGGCGGCGGAACGGAGGAATAATATGACAGACAAAGAATTATATGAAAAGTTGAAATATAAGCCCAAAAATGCTTATGAGGAAATGACGCCGGAGGAAATAAAGGCTATGCTTGATATGGCAGATGATTACAGAAAGTTTCTTGATGCCGGAAAAACCGAAAGAGAATGTGTTGAAATAGCGGAAGAAATGGCTGTGGAAAGAGGTTTTGAAAAGCTTGAGGACAAGGAAAGCCTAAAACCCGGTGATAAAGTTTATTCGATAAACAGAGATAAAAATATTCTGTTGGCGGTAATAGGTGAGGAAGAGCCGGAAAACGGTTTTAATATTGTAGGTGCGCATATAGATTCACCGCGTCTTGATTTAAAGCAGAATCCTCTTTATGAAAGCAATGAAATGGCGCTTTTGAAAACTCATTATTACGGAGGAATCAAAAAGTACCAATGGACGGCAATGCCGCTTGCTCTGCACGGAGTTGTTTATACAAAGGACGGCGAAAAGATTAAGATATGTATCGGCGAAAAGGATACAGATCCGGTATTCTGCGTTACCGACTTGCTTCCGCATCTTGCAAAGGATCAGATGGCAAAGAAAATGTCGGACGGAGTAGAGGGCGAGGCGCTTAATATTTTGATAGGAGGAATAGGCGTAAAATCGGACGACATTCAGGAAAAGGTTAAATTTAAAGTTTTGTCCGTATTAAATACGGTGTACGGAATAAAAGAGGAGGATTTCCTGTCAGCGGAGCTTGAAGCGGTGCCGGCCTTTAAAGCAAGAAACGTAGGACTTGACGAAGGATTTGTCGGTGCATACGGACAGGACGACAGAGTATGCGCTTATACATCACTTAAAGGAATTTTTGATATTAAAGCTCCTAAGAAAACAGCAGTATGTCTGCTTGTTGACAAGGAGGAAATAGGCTCTACGGGAAACACAGGTATGCTTTCGAGATATTTTGAAATGATGCTGACCGAGCTTACCTGTAAAATAAGCGGAGAATGTAACGTATTGAAAATCAATAAGGCAATTTCCAATTCGGCCTGCCTGTCATCAGATGTCAGTGCGGCGGTAGATCCTAATTATGAGAATGTCTTTGAAAAAAATAATTCGGCGTTTGCGGGACACGGTATGGTTTTGATGAAATATACCGGCTCACGGGGAAAATCGGGAGCAAGCGATGCATCTGCGGAATTTGTACACGAAATGAGAACTATTTTTGATAATAACAATGTTGTATGGCAGTCGGGTGAGCTTGGAAAGGTAGATCAAGGCGGCGGCGGAACAATAGCTATGTATATCGGAAATCTTAATATGAATGTTATTGACTGCGGAGTACCTGTTTTATCTATGCATTCGCCCTTTGAAATAACCGCAAAAAGCGATATTTATATGGCATATAAATCATATGTTGCATTCTATAATGACAGATAACGCTAAAAATAAGCGTTAAGGATGCGCTGTATTTCCGCACCGGTGCGGAAGAATATATTATTAAAATTTTAGAAGCGTTCATTGAATAAAATCTTTGAACGCTTTTATAAAAAGAGTGGAAAAGCGATGTTGTTGAAGATTATTTTGATATGGAATATTATTGTTTTTTTTATTTACGGATACGATAAAAGACAGGCGAAAATGCAGGGAAGAAGAATAAGTGAAAAGTGCTTGATTTTAATATCGCTTTTTTTGGGAGGTATGGGAGCGGTTATGGGAATGGAAATTTTCAGACATAAAACAAAACACTTAAACTTCAGAATTGTTGTTCCCACAGCTGCCGTTTTTACGTTTATAATAGTTTTGTTATGTATTTACGGCAGTATTAAATAATTTTCTGAGGTGATTACGTTACCAAATGTGCCGCCGCATGCCTCCGGCGGATTTAATTGTCCGTGCGAAATTTTCCGAGGCTTTGCCTCGGAAACGCACATGGGCGTAATAATCTCTTGTCATTCCTTGCCCTGCTGATAAGAGAAATTTAATTACTATTTATGCCGACGCAGGGCGGCGGAATGGAGATTGTTATGAAATTAACATTGGTTTGCGGAGAAAAAGGTTCGGGAAAGACAAGCTATTGTCTTTCAAAAATAGAAGAATTGAAAAAATCCGACGAAGATGCTAAAGCTGTTATTATTGTCCCCGAACAGTTTTCCTATGTTTTTGAAAAAACAGTTACCGAAAAATTCGGAGGAACCGGACCAAACGGCATTGAAGTGCTTACAATGACGCGTATGGCAAACAGGTTCTTAAACAGGGCAAGAAAAAATTATTTAAAACCGTCCGGCAAGGCAATGCTGGTTCAGAATGCCGTTTTTAAAGCCTCGAAAGAGGGAAATCTATATGCCGGATGTACGGATAAGCCCGGATTTGCAAATACCGTAACCGATGTGATTTCGCAGCTTAAAAGAAATATGATAACTCCCGAAATACTGTTAAACACCGCAGGCAAGGTAAAGAATAAAATGCTTTCGCAAAAGCTAAGCTCTGTTGCGGAGATTTACCGCTTGTATGAGGAGGAAAACGGAGGCAGGTTTTATGACAGTGACGATGATTTTATGTCCCTTTCTGATTTAATTTTAAAGAAAAATGTATTTAAAGGAACATATATATTTGTTGATGAGTTTTCCGATTTTATTCCTCAGCATTATAAGGTTTTGGAATCGATTTTAATAGGATGCGAAGAACTTAGCGTGACATTGCCGGCAAGAAAGGACAGCAAGGACGAAATTTTAAATATTCCAAAGGATACAATAAAGCGTTTAATAAACATTGCGGGGAAAAATAAATGCAGTTATAAATTTGTAAATCTTAATAATTCGGAAAATCCTTTTGAATCGGACGAAATAAACCTGTTTTACAAAAACTATTCCGATATAGCTTATAATAAATATGTGCCGTGCAGTGAGGAAACAAAGGATATTGAGCTGTTTTCGGCAAAAAATCCTTATACCGAGATTGAACATACGGCAAAAAAAATAAAGCGTATGTGCGAACAGGACGATATGCGTTACAGAGATTTTGCGGTTGTGTGTGGGGACACAAACAAGTACAATCATATTATAGACGCTGTTTTCAGAGATTATGATATTCCGTATTTTTCCGATAATAAGCTTATAGTAACCGACCACCCAATAATTATGACTATACTGGGAATATTTGATATTTTTAATTCGAACTGGAGCTTTGACGCTGTTTTCAGGTATTTAAAATGCGGATATGTATTTATAAGTGATGACGGCGGAGTAAGACCTTTTCCGAGAGATGATATAGATTTTCTTGAAACCTATGTGCAGAAAAAGGGGATAAGAGGAAAGAAAAAATGGCTTTGTGAGGAGGATTGGATTTATACCGACAGAACAATAGGAAATTCCGTGGAGGACAGAAGTAATTATATCGATGAGGATTTGACAGAACGAATAAATAATATAAGAAGACTCATAATTAAGCCTATAAAAAACCTTGATAAAAAGCTTGCGGGCAGAAACACGGCAGAGAAATTTGCCCGAAGTCTTGTTGAGTTTTTAAATGAAATTTATCTTTACGAGAGCTTGATTTCGGAAACGGAACGCCTTGATGAAGAGGGACATAAAAATGAAGCCGAGCAATGCAGGCAGGTATGGGATATTCTGCTTGATGTTATAAATCAAAGCGTTGTTACCTTAGGAAATGAAAAATGCTCAAGAAAGGAGTATAAGGAGTTTATTCGTGCGGGATTATCGGCGTGTGAAATAGCAATAATTCCATCATCTCTCGACGCTGTTACGGTAGGTTCTGCTGATACGGTACGTCAAAAAGATATGAAGGTACTGTTCGTTGCAGGTGCGGTAAGAGGGGATATACCGAGTGAAACAGGCAGCGATACCATTTTTTCCGATAAGGAAATAACAGAGCTTAATCTTATTTTGGAAAAGGATGATCTTGAAATCGGCCAGGATTCGAAAAGGTACTCTGAACAGGCGGAATATAAGCTTTACAGAGTTTTATTTACTGCCCGAAAAAAAATGTTTATAAGCTATCCTGTCAGTAATTTTGAGGGAGAAGCGCAGATCCCGTCAAGAACGGTTTTTGATTTGAGAAAGCTTTTTCCTTACATAAAATACAGCGACGATGTTTTAAACGGTGAAGATGTTGGAAAATTGTCGTCAAAAGAAGCTTTTGAATATTATCTTTATAACAGAAACAACAAAAATGATGATAGGATTTTTGATATATATAATCGTTTGAACGAAAAACCAGAATGGAAAGAAAAATTAAAAAAAATCAATCTTGCCCAAAAGTATAAAATTGAAAGTCTGAAGATTACACCTCAAAATGCGGAAAAGATATACAAAAATTATGCAAGCTACAGCGTCAGTCGTCTGAATGATTACGGAAAATGTCCTTTTGCGTATTTTTTGAAGCATGGTTTAAAAGCAAAAGCACCGGAAGTATGGCAGATACAAAAATTTGACCTTGGCTCATTAATGCATTATGCGATTTGCAGGTATTGTGAAATTGTAGCGGATGATGCCGATGATTTTGAACAGCTGAAAAATAACTGGAATAATATGACAAAGGAAAAAAGCGAAGAAATAATAGACGGCATAATGAAGGATATTGAACCTAAGGTCATATCCTCTTTGGAACGTGACGAGGCAAAGGTAAAATATCTTCTTTTGCGTATGACAAAGACGATTAAACGTTCCGCAGAAACTGTACGAATAAGCTTGATAAACGGTAATTATGTTGCTGCCGAGCTGGAGAAAAGCTTTGAAATAAAATTGGACGCAGAATCGGGAGTGGTGATTAAAGGAACAATTGACAGGATTGATGCCGCTGTTTTGGAGGACGGAAAAAAAGGCGGAATAAGAATAATCGATTATAAGTCGGGAAATACGGATTTTTCTATTGTTTCAATTTGTAATATGAAGGATATTCAGCTTATTGTCTATGCCTTATGCGCCATGGAATTATATAAAGAACAAAAGGTAAAATATCTTGAACAAACAGAAACTGCCGAGGTTACAGGAATTATGTATAATAAGCTGCGTGACGATATGAAAAAAAAGGCGCAGGGAACGGAGGACGATGATTCGGAAATAATGAAGCTTGACGGTCGTGTCATACTTGATGATGAAAACGGAGAAAACGTTATTACTGACAACGCTCTTTTTATGGATAATGAGCTGGAAGAAAACGGAGCAAGTAAATTTCTTGATTTTAAACTTAATAAAAACGGTACAATGAGCAAATTCGCAAAATATTTGTCAAGACGGGATTATGAAAATATTGCGGAATATGTAAAGAATAATGTTATAAAAACCGATAAAAAAATAAGGGAGGGAAATATTGAAATTCTTCCTTGCGGCGAGGGTGATGATTCGTCATGTAAATTCTGTGACATGGCAGAAATTTGTCTTTTTGACATAAATATAAACAAAACCAGAAAAGGATGCGCAAACGAGGAAGAGGCATGGGAAATTATTAATAAAGAAAACGAAAAAAATAAAAATTCATGATTTTTTCTAATGAGAATCGGTATACCTTTTGGCAGACAAATGATGGACAAAAATATTTTGAGATATTTTTGTTTGTCCTTTCGGATACCGATTCTCGTATTTTTTTGATAAAAAGCCGTTTCAAATATATGAAATTTTAATTTTTAAAAATGTTCCTCAATCCAGCAGCTCTTTTTTCTGAGTAGCTTTCTTAAATTCTCTTCGTTGCCGAATATTTTTACATCGGGGAAGATTCTGCACGAATCAAAATCATATCTTCCCAGCATAAGTGATGTGAATGATTTTATGTCCAGCTCAATATCGGCAGTGCCGCCTCTTTCGATCGAAGTTTCTTCGCCGAAAGTTACTTTAAAGCAGTCATTGTTCCAAGGGCAATACGCATCGTTTATTTTTATGGAAACTGTACCATTTTCTTTGCATTTCATATGCTTAAAAAACTGTTGAACATCAATAATCTTGCTTGTGCCGTTGTCAAAAATTGTTTGAGAGGCATTTTTTTTGCCCCAGCCGCCGCAGGAATCGATAATTGCTGACAAGTCGGTATTGACAGGCAGTTTTATGATTATATTTTCAGCATAGGATTTTTGCTGAAGAAAGTATGAAAGAATGCCTCTTAATCCTTCAAAGGAAGTAAACCAGAATTTGTCTGTTTCCAGATCCATGGGGCGGTCAGGCTTTTCGACGGTTTTGTAGCACATAAATGCGTCAGCGATGCCGTCGGTGTAATGGATATAGGAAAACCATTGTGAGGTATATGCGGCATGGTCTTTGAAAAAGTCATTCCATTGACTTTCATTTCTTATGATTGTCATATTATGCTCCGAGGCAAATTTATTGTATATGTCCTTTATTTCGTTTTTCATCATTTCGGAATTATCAAAGCTTTTCAGCTGACCGTTTTTATATGGATTTACGGCGGTTAGCGGTATTTTCCATAGGGCATACTGACAGCTTACCTCATAGCCGTACTGTCTGTAATAGTTGACCTCAAAGGGATACAGATGAGATAGATATATATTCTTTTCACGCATGATTTCAAATGCACGACTGTATATAAGCTTTACAGCACCCTTTACGGGACACTCAGGATCGGAAACAACGCCGCCTATACCATACATTCTGCATTTTTCACCGTCCATGTACACGTCAAAGGGTATCATTTCTATTGCCGCATACAAAGTATCTTCATAAAAAGCACCCAAACGTACAAAATCCTTATCCCTGTTTTTATCCGCATTAATAAGATTTTCTGTATATGCTTCCTCGTTTTCAAGCTCCTTATTCGGAATCCTAAACAGTTTTGTGCATATCTGTTTGTATCTTAATACATCTTTTCCGTAAAATTCTTTTATTACAAGTTCGCTCATAATAGACCTCCGTTTTGCCGCCTTGCGGCGGTTTATTTTTGTATTGTCGTGACAGCAGTATATCGATTATTTCAGTACATTTTTTATTTTGTATTCTCCGGTGCGTATAAGTTTTGATGTTTCGTTATCATCGAAGCAATAACCGCTTTCAAGAATTGCCCTTGCTGTCATATTATCGGGGATTTCAACCTTAAGAATAATATAATTTCCTTTTCTTTCCCATGATGATAAAATTTTTCCGGCAGGTGCAATATGGTATGCAGATGCGTTGTCAAGCATTTTAACAAAGGACGGTTTTATATCTAATTCCGTTATATTATCAGTGTGAGGGTTAAGCTGAATACCGGCTATTGATTTAATAAACCAGCCGCTTATATCACCCCAGAAGTGATGGTTCATTGAAGAAACGGAGTCGGGTAAAAAGTCCTCCCAAAGTGTTGTTGCGCCTCTTTTAAGCCAATTGCCGTAAGAGGGATAATCAGGACCTGTAATCATTTTTAATGCAAGGTCGCTGTAACCGAAGTCCGAGAGAACATGAAATATTACTCTTCCTCCAAGCACACCCAAATCTATATGGTCATCAGCGGAATGAATCAGATTAAGCAGCTGTTCGAATGCTTTTTCACGTTCGTCTTCGTTAAAAATACCGTAATAGAGAAACATTGCCTGACTTGTTTGACATTCGCCCTTTGCAAGCATTGTATTATAATCTATTAAATTATCCCGTATTGCTTTTTTAAAGCTTTGTGAAACAGATTTTGCAAAATTCATTTCCTCATTCATGCCGACAGCTTTGAACATAACAGCCATTTTGTCTGCAATGTCCATTGACATGACAGAATCGGTAACCTCAAGAGGGGCTTTTGGTGTAATGTTTCCTACATGACACCAATCTCCGAGACCTATATGAATAAGTCCTTTATCATCGGTACGGGTTGTAAGATATTTAAGATATGCCGAAAATGCGCCGGCCGATTCTTTTATCATGTCGGTTTTGCCGCGGTAAATATATGTATAGTAAGGAATATATGCAAGGACGCTGTCCCAGGCAGGACCGTTTCCCCATTCAAATCCCCAACCGCCGGTTGGTACAATTCCGGGTAATGCGCCTTGTTTGTTCTGTGCTTTGCATATATTGCGCATCCATTCACGATAGCTGTTTTCGGGGTTAAAATTAAGAAGCATATATTCACAGGAGAGCGCTGCGTCGGCAGTCCATCCGTTTTTTTCACGCTGCGGACAGTCGGTGGGGAAGTAGTAGAAATTTGAAAGTCCGCTTCTTCTTGTTATTTCCTGAAGCTTGTTTACGGTTTCATCGGAACAGTGAAAATCTCCCATTGTCTTGAGATCGGTATGATATACCATAAAGGTAAGTAAATTTTCTGTTGCTTGTTTTTCGGTAATACCGCTAACCTTTACATATCTGAAGCCGTGATAGGTAAAGGACGGCTGATACACTTCGTTTTTGCTGCCCTTGCAAACATATGTGTCTTTGTGTACTATATTCTTATCACGTTCCCACATATCTCGTACAAACCATACATTATCTACATAAAGCTTGCCGTCTTTTAGCATATCGGCGTGCTGAAGCTCTATTTTCTGCCCCTTTTCACCGTCAATGCAAAGGCGGCATATACCGGCATTGGAAACTCCGAAATCGTAAATAAAGCTTTCGCCGTCTTTGATGATTTTTACGGGTTTGATTTCATCACTTTTGACAATCGGATCTGCCTCGCAGATTTTAAGCTCTCCTTTTGGCGGAATGGCGGTCAGTGCGTTATTCCACGAATCATCATTAAATCCCTTTTTGTTCCAGCCGTCAATTTCGTAGTTTGCATCGTAGTATTCTCCGAATCTGTAATCATCGCTTCTGATTGGTGATGGGAAATTTTTAAATTCGGTATCCGATTCGAATAATATTTCTGTTTTATCTAAGGTTTGACAAATAACGGAAAAGATTGGCGCACTTCTGAACGATGCTTTGTCAAAATCCCATATGTAGCCTCCCGGATTGTTTTGAAAACCGTTGCCTAAGATAACTCCGATTACATTTTCTCCCTTATCCGCTGTGATTTCATATTCATCACAGTAAATATAATCATCGGTGTTGCTGATATAGGGTGATAATAATCCCTTTGTGATTTTTTTCCCGTTAAAATAAAGCTCATAAAATCCGCATACCGCTATAGTTATTTTTGCCTTGCACGGTGATTCGGCATTAAAGCTTTTTCTGAAATAATATTCGGGAACATTTTTTTCAAATGTGTTATATTCTTCTGTTGCTTTGATAAATTTTTTGGAACAAGTCATAATTATCTTTCCTTTCGATTTGATGAGTTTATTATATCATGAACAGAGATTTAAAGCAATATTTTTTTGGAAAAATATGATACATTTTATTTATGAAGAAAAAATGTATCGTCTTTTAATGTATTAAGTCTAAAATTTATTAACAAACAATTTAAATTTTGTTAATAATATAGCTTGACGAAAGCGGTTAAAGAAAGTATAATAATATTTTGGGTAAATATAAAAGTATTAAAACCGGTTGTTTATTTAATGACTGCTGAACAATTATGAAACGCAGCCGCACAGCGGCTTACAAGCGTTTCAGAATTGTTTTGGTGCAAGGATTTTGTGAATTTTTGAAAAAAAATCTTGCACCATGAATAAATATTTTGCTACCAAAATATTTATTTCAGCAAACTTTATCAATGCGAACTGTGTAAAATCTTTGATTTTACACGAAAAATTTTGACAATAGTCATAATTTTTCTAAATGCGATTGAAAATCGCATTTATTCAGTGAGCATTAT
>JAXEIW010000118.1:0-14054 GCA_034101885.1 Clostridia bacterium
TTGTTTGGGTGCAAGGGTTTTGTGCGTTTTTGCAAAAAACCTTGCGCTCTTAATAAATATTTTGCTTCCAAAATATTTATTTCAGCAGGCTTTATCAATGCGAACTGTGTAAAATCTTTGATTTTACACGAAAAATTTTGATAATAGTCATAATTTTTCTGAATGCGATTGAAAATCGCATTTATTCAGTGAGCATTATATAGTTTTATATTGTTTTATGCTATATACAGAGTTATATAATGTTAAACAACATAAAGAACGAAAATTTTCTGCGGAAGGAGAATTTCCATGTCAATTTCAATAACAACACCGATAACCAAAGAAACGGTCAAAACTCTCAAAGCAGGCGACAGTGTATTATTATCGGGTGTAATTTATACTGCCCGTGATGCGGCGCACGAACGTATGGTAAATGAATACAAATCGGGCAAGCCATTTCCTATAGAACTAAAGGATCAGGCTATTTACTACGCCGGTCCCTGTCCTGCAAAGCCGGGTGAAATAATCGGTTCATGCGGTCCCACAACTGCCGGAAGAATGGACTCGTACACCCCCCTGCTCCTTGACAACGGATTACGGGTTATGATTGGAAAAGGCGCACGAAACAAAGAAGTCACCGATGCAATTATACGCAATTGCTGTGTATATTTAGGCGCAATAGGCGGTGCGGGCGCTTTGATTTCCCAATGCATAAAATCAGCCGAGGTTGTGTGTTATGATGACTTGGGAACAGAAGCAATACGAAAGCTTACGGTAGAAAATCTTCCCTTGTTTGTCCTTACCGACTGCGACGGAAATGATTTATACAAAATAGGTCAGCGTGAATTTAAAAATCCCTCTGCCATTTAAAGGCACGAGGGATTTTATTTTTTTGATTATAAATATCTTTATGTAAATTATCTTATATTTTTATACATAGGTCCGTAAGCGTTACAAGCTCTGAAGTCCTGACCTTCCTTATCCATACCGAAAGCATTCCAGCTTGCCGGTCTGAAGATTTTTTCTTCGGGAACATTATGCATACATACAGGGATTCTGAGCATTGAACAAAGTGTAATAACATCTGCACCGATATGACCGTAGCTGATAGCGCCGTGGTTTGCACCCCAGTTATTCATAACATCATAAGCTGTCTTAAATGCGCCCTCACCTGTGATTCTCGGTGTAAACCATGTACATGGCCATGTATAGTCTGTTCTCTTCCACAGCTTATCGGAAACTTCATCAGGAAGATTTACCGTCCAGCCTTCTGCAAGCTGCATAACAGGACCTAAGCCTTTAACAATATTAAGTCTTAACATTGTAACAGGCATTTCACTTCTTGTAAGGAATCTTGACGAGAAACCGCCGCCTCTGAAATATCCCTTATCGGCAGCATTCCATGTTGTAGCTTTCAGACAAGCCTGCTGATCTTCCTCTGTCATCTCCCAGAAAGGCTTAATAACACCGTTTCCGTTTGCGTCCTTAACCTCGCCGCAAGCGTCAAGACAAGCAGCACCCGAATTAATAAGGTGAATAAATCCGCCCGCTTCTTTTGCAACGCCTTCAATATCATAACCGGTAGCTTTCTTAACAGCTTCGGGGCTCCAATATGTTCTTACATCGGCAAATATTTGAGCTGTATTTGTAAGAAGCTTTGAGAACAGCATACATACACCGTTTAAGGTATCGTTTTCGGTAGCAAGTATATATGTTTCTCTTGCGCCCTCCCAGTCAAAGGAAGAGTTAAGCATAGCTTCAGCAAAATCACCGTTTGGATAGAAGTCTGTCCATTGTCTTTGTCCCTGGAAACCGCCGGCAATTGCGTTATGACCTACGCTTTCTTCTTCGCAGCCTTTCGGAAGATTCTTATTGCCGTTGTACAAATCCTTGATTATGCACATCATCTTAACAACAAATTCCCATGATTCTTCCTTCTTTTCGTCGCTTTCTCTTACGAAATCGGGATTCTTGTCAAAGCCCTCGGGGCAATTTTTCTTTGTCCATGCCAAAGCCTTTTGGAATTCAGCCTCATCATAGATACCCTCTGTCATTCTTCTGATTATTTCTACCTCGTCAACCGATTCAACTCTCATACCAAGATATTCCTCGAAAAATTCCGAATTGATAATAGATCCCGCAATACCCATTGTAACAGAACCGATTTGAAGATATGATTTACCTCTCATTGTGGCTACCGCAACAGCCGATCTTGCAAATCTCAAAATCTTTTCTTTTACGTCTTCCGGAATTTCGGTATCGTCTGCATTACATACATCATGTCCGTAAATTCCGAATGCAGGCAAGCCCTTTTGTGCATGAGATGCCAAAACAGATGCAAGATATACCGCTCCCGGTCTTTCTGTTCCGTTAAAGCCCCAAACAGCCTTAATTGTCATAGGATCCATATCCATTGTTTCAGAGCCGTAGCACCAGCACGGAGTAACTGTCAGTGTAATATCTACTCCTGCCTTCTTAAATTTGTCGGCACACGCAGCAGCCTCGGCAACACGTCCGATTGTTGTATCTGCAATAATAACCTTTACCGGCTCACCGTTTGAGTATCTCAAATTTGATGAAATAAGCTCTGCGGCTGCCTTTGCCATATTCATTGTCTGATCCTCCAACGATTCTCTGACCTTTAAAGGACCTCTTCTTCCGTCGATTGTTGGACGAATACCTATTACCGGGTAATCGCCTATTAATCTGCTTTCTGCCATAGTAAATTCCTCCTTAATTTATATTATGAACAAATGTGAATCTGTTCAATTTGCATTACTTGAAAATTTCTTTCAACAATTATAATTATATACTTGAATTTTATATATTACTTGTGTTATAATAGATAAAAATATAACAATTTTCAGATTGGGTGTTTTATATGAGTTATAATGAATTAAAACAGCACGGAACTGCCGATTTTCCTATTGAGCTTTATCAAATCGACAAAACTCATCCGAAATATGAAATGGCATCCCACTGGCATTCACAAATTGAAATTATAAAAATTTTAGACGGGGAACTAAACATACGGCTTAACAACCATGAATACACTGCTCGAAAAAACGATATTATTTTTGTCAACTCGGAAACCGTTCACGGAGCCGAACCTAAAGACTGTGTTTATGTCTGTCTGGTTTTTCATCCGGAGTTCTTGGAAATTTCCGATAACAGCAGCAAATTTTTTATCGAAAGTCTTATCAACCACGAATATGTCATTAACGAGTTTTTCGGCAGTGCGGATACGCCCTTTCATCGTTCGGTTGACAGTATTTTTGAGGCAATGACTCACAAATCCTCCGGCTACAAGTTCATGGTAATAGGCGCGCTGTATCAAATGTTCGGAACAATAATTAACTGTAAGCTGTACAACTCTGCCGAGAACCTTCCCTACATAACAGGCGACAAAAACGTTCCTAAGCTTAAAAAAGTACTTACTTTTATAAGAAAAAATTACGATTCTCAGATTTCATTGGACGATATGGCCGCAGCCGCGGGTATGAGTCCAAAATATTTCTGTTATTTTTTCCGCGACATGACAAAAAAAACACCGGTGGAATATCTGAACTCATACCGAATAGAGAAAGCCTCCCGAAAGCTTCTCAACACAGACAACAGCGTGACAGACATTGCATTTTCATGCGGTTTTAATGACCTGAGCTACTTTATAAAAACGTTTAAAAGCATAAAAGGAATTACTCCGGCAAAGTTTCGCAAAATTTAAGCGGCAAAATCCATAGATTTTGCCGCACAAGCTTAATCGGAATGGAATTAATAAATAAATGTTCCTATGCGTATTCCTAAAAAATATTTGATACCAGCTGTTTATAAACCGTTTCTTCTTTTTCTCGCTCCGACCTATCCTTTGGTTTTTCATATATTTTTTTCAGAAATCCCACTCCCTCCTTCATCTTCCGTGAATATGCCGATTCTATCATTTTCAGCTCTTTTTCATATCTTTCATCAACGCCCTCAAGTCCGGCTTCGATATAAAAGTCAAGTATTTCGTCACGTTCGCTTTCGGGAAACAGCTCATGCGGTGCGGTCGAATCGAACACACACAAGGATAATCCCGGTATAACCACCATATCAAGGCTTTTCGGATCAAAGCTGCAATAATATATTTCGGTATTAAATCCCCGTTCACCGGCAGCTTTTGCAAGACGCTTTAAAAATGTGGATTTTCCCGTTCCCGGTCTGCCCTTGATAAAATATCTCGCTTTCATATCCGCTGTAAGCTCGTTAATATAGTTTATCGGTTTGGACGATGTTGACGCTCCGAAAAATCTTCTTAATACGCTTCCCCTTTCTTCTCCCCTGTTTTCTCCCAAAAGCTCCGAAATAATTCTTTTAGAATAGCTGTTAAGCCGCTCTGTATCCATGCTTCCTATATAAATTTTTTCCCAATCATCATGTATTTTTTTTGCCTCTGTGTATGCTCGGTAAATTCCGGCACAGTTCTCATCATTTGCCTGTTTTTCTTTAATTCTTTCCGTGAAAACGCCTATACCCTTTTCACGCCATATGCATCCGTCTGCCTCTTCAACATTCATTGGATTGATAATAAGCTCATCCGCTCCCCTTTCTGCGGCAAGCTTCTTTACAACCTCCGATGCCGACGCGTCGGTAAGCCCCGTTACGGTATAAACACTTTTAAGGCTTTCCGCCGTTTCGTCATAAAAATTTACATATCCTCCCGATGTATTTGCAGCCAAGAAATATTTTTTCATTATGTCCGTCACCCTTTCTTTAATATTACCGCCGATTATTCCATCCGAATGTTACATGAACACAGGCAAATCCCCGACTTTTTTTGCAACAGCACCATATTCATGTTTCAATTTGAATACCTCTACTGTTTTTCACAATAACATATTATATGATACAATTGCTTATTTTATAACCAAAACCGTGTTTCTAAATCGGCAATTCAATAATTGTCAATTTACAGTAACTTTACTATTCGGGTATAAATTATTGTTTATATGTTTTATTATTTAGGATAACAAGTATATATTTGCTAATTTTTGTTATCTGTAATTTCCGATGTTGAAACAGTTGTACTTTTGTTTGCCCAAAAGTACCAAAAGGCACATAAGGTGTTCCCCTTATGTATCCCCTTTTGGTTTTCACACCCGTATCGGTATTCCATAGCTCAAACATGCGCCAACTGCTTTGCAGTTGCGCAACTCGCATAATGCACTGCCCCATTTAGACTATGCTCTTTGGTTGGGCGGTTCAAGTTTTGCGTTCTTTTTCAGACAACAGTCAAGGAAGTTTAGTTGAATTGTTTAGCTTTTTTGAAAATAATGCTACTAACACACAATGATAAACAATAATTTATCCGCATAGGCGAACAGTAACATAGTAACCGACAAAAATTAACAAATTCTTAAAAAACTCTTTACAAACAAAACATTATATGTTATAATAATCAACAGATAAATAAAGGTCTTTAATTTGGTGCGGGACATCAGCAAGACGAAATTATGAAACAGGTGTATTTTGCCCTGTCTGTATGTACCCGTACAGACAGGGCTTTTTAAATTTTTTAAGGAGAGGTTTTACAATGAATAACAAAACACAAGACGCTATTTATGACGCGCGTACACTGGGTGTACCAAAGATGCTGGTTTTAGGTTTTCAGCACATGTTTGCAATGTTCGGAGCTACGGTTCTTGTTCCGCTTTTAACGGGACTTGACATTGCAACAACACTTTTGATGGCAGGATTGGGAACGTTGCTGTTTCACTTTCTGACAAAAAGAAAGGTTCCTGCATTTTTAGGTTCTTCCTTCGCATTTCTCGGAGGATACGCAGCTGTCGCACCACTGGACGGAAACGGTGCAATGACAAATGCGGAGCTTCTTCCCTATGCCGGTCTCGGAGTTGCCTGTGCAGGTCTGGTATATTTAATTCTTGCCTGCTGTATAAAAGGTATAGGAATTAAAAAGGTTATGAGATATTTTCCGCCCGTTGTTACAGGTCCGATTATTATTTCAATCGGTCTCGGACTTGCTGGAAGTGCTGTTTCAAACTGTTCTACAAACTGGCTGATTGCCGTTATAGCACTTGCAATTGTTATTGTTTTCAATATCTGGGGCAAGGGTATGTCAAAAATCATTCCTATTCTTTTAGGTGTTTTGGGATCATGTCTTATAGCTGCAATTCTTGCATTGATATGCGGCAGCGAGGTTGACGGATACATTACTGTTGCAGGTAATCCAAACATGAAGTTATTCTCCGTTTCCGCTTTGGAACAACTGAACAATGCTGCATGGATAGGCTTCCCTATTAAATGGAAGGGTACTGTATTCGGCGGAATAGACTGGTCAAATTCATCTTTGGTTATAAGCTCAATTATTGCGATAGTTCCTATTGCCTTGGCAACAATGATGGAGCATATAGGAGATATTTCCGCAATTTCATCAACGGTCGGCAAAAACTTTATTGCAGAGCCCGGTCTTCACAGAACATTAATAGGCGACGGACTTGCAACAACCTTATCCGCATTGTTCGGAGGTCCCGCAAATACTACTTACGGCGAAAATACCGGCGTTTTGGCTTTGTCGAAGGTATATGATCCGAGAGTAATAAGAATCGCAGCGGTATTTGCCGTAATCTTATCCTTCTCACCGAAATTTGCCGCTATAGTAAATCTGATACCTACAGCCGTTATAGGCGGTATCTCCTTCGTATTATACGGTATGATTTCAGCAATTGGTGTAAGAAATGTTGTTGAAAATCAAGTTGATTTCACAAAGAGCCGTAACCTTATTATCGCCGCAATTATACTTGTATCGGCTTTGGGTTTGGGCTCTGCCGCAACATTTACAATCGGTTCGGTAACAATTTCTTTGTCGGCTTTGGCTGTTGCATCAATTTTAGGTATTGTGCTTAACGCCGTTTTGCCGGGTAAGGATTATGATTTCAAGGAAGATCCCGAAGAAGCAGACACAGGTGTAAATTTTAAAGTTTGATATTATTGCAAACTAACAATTCAGTAATTTTAGTATATTGATTTTTAATGCGAGGGTGCTGTATATTTCTACCGCCCTCGCAAAAAATATTTTGTGTAAAAATCAACATATGTTTTCATGCTTTTATGACAGATACGGAGGCTGATTGATTTATGAAATTAAAATCTGTAATATTTGACGAAAACGCAATTAATCGCGCATCAGCTCGAATTGCACATGAAATAGTGGAACGAAACGAGAGTATTGACGGCATTGTTTTGGTTGGTATCAAAACAAGAGGTGTTCCTCTCGCTCAAAGACTTTCCGATTATATATATGATAAAATTGACAACACGAAAAAAATACCTGTCGAAAGCCTTGACATTACCTTTTACCGTGATGACCTTTCCAAAAAGAACGATTATATGCCTATTGTTTCGAAAAGCAATATAGAAACCGACATTAACGGAAAAACCGTAGTACTGACCGATGATGTAATTTATACCGGAAGAACTGCAAGAGCCGCTCTTGAAGCACTTTTTTCTTTCGGGCGTCCGGCAAAAATTCAGCTTGCCGTTATGGTGGATCGAGGTCACCGTGAACTGCCCGTAAGACCGGATTTTGTCGGTAAAAACATACCTACATCCCGCAATGAAATAATAAAAGTTGAAATAAAAGAAATCGACGGCGTGGATTGTATTGAATTATACGACAAATAATAAATATAAAAATATTATTGGAGGAAAAACAAATGGACAAAAAGGTATGCGAATCTTCCACCGAACAGGTTCAGATTATATCTCAGTCGGACTTGAACGGCTATAAAAGATTGTTCGGAGGAAAACTTGTTGAATGGATAGACATTGTTGCGGCTGTTACCGCAAGAAGACACTGCGAACATAATGTCACTACGCTTATGATTGACCAGCTTCACTTTAAAGAACCTGCCCATGCAAACGATTTGATTGTTTTGCGCGGTAAAATGACCTATGTGGGAAGAACATCAATGGAGGTTTGCGTGCGTTCATATGTCGAAACGCTTAACGGCATGAGAAGACTTATAAATACCGCATATGTTGTTATGGTTGCTCTTGACGAAAACGAAAAATCAATCGAAGTTCCGGGACTTATCCTCGAAACAGAGGAAGAAAAACGTGAGTGGGAAGCCGGCAAGAAAAGATATGAGCTGCGTAAACAACGCAGAAATGAATGTTTTTAAATAATGGCTGTTGAATAATCAAAAATGCAGTCGCTATGCGACATATAAGCATAAATCGTCCTTTATTATTTTATAAGAATGATTTATGCCTTTATTTTTTAATGTAACAGCTTCTTGACATTTTTTCTTTTTATGTTGAAATTCTTTTATAAATATGATATGATAATAAAAAATAAATGAACCAAACGGAAAATTATGACTATATTATTATGTAAAGGGAGAGAGATGAAGGCTGTGCAGATTAACAAACTTGTTGATGAATACGGCAAAGACATATTCAGTTTTTGCAGGAAAATTACATACAGCGAAGAGGACTGTGAAGATTTGTATCAGGATGTTTTTTTGAAAGCGGTTGAAAAGCGCAGCTCAATAGATTTTGAAAACAATCCAAAAAGCTATCTTATTTCCATCGCAGTTTCATTATGGAATAATAAAAAGCGAAAATATGCCAGACATCAAAGAATAGCGCCCGAACAGTCTTTGGATTCGGAAGAAAGCTTTGAACAGCCGTATCACACAGACACACCCGAAAAGGAGGTTCTTAAAAAAGAATTAATTGACACTGTTAATATGTGTATTTCGGAACTTGATGATAAAATGAGAATACCTGTTTTGCTTTATTACAACGCTCAGCTTCCTTTGGAAAAAATTGCGGAAATATTAAACTGTAACGAAGGAACTGTTAAAAGCCGATTGTTTAATGCAAGACAAAAACTTAAAAAGAAACTGGAGGTGTATGAAATTGAACAATTTTGATTTGGAAAATCTTTTAAATGAAGCGTTAAAGCCCACGGAATCCCCTTCTGATGAACTAAACGCCAAGTTAAAACAAAAGATAAGCAAAAAGAAAATATACACCGTAAGGAGAAGGTTTGAAATTTCAGCCGCCTGTGCGGCTGCTGTTGTGGCAGCTTTTGCAATCGCACTAAATGTCAATGATGATTTTGCGGATAAGGTATCAAATACGCCTATCCTCAGCAAAATTTCAGAAAATGACGTTTTGGTTTCAGGTAATGTTGAAAAAGCACAAAGCTCCGACAAAGTTACAAAAAATGATAATACCGATAAGGAATTAAAAAATTCCGAATTTGCTGCCGCCGGCGAAAATAAAGAGCGCAGCATCGGCAAAGATACATCAGACAAAACCGAAACACAAGCTGTTAAAAACAAAAATACAACCGAAAACAGCGAAACCATAAAATCAACATATGACAAAAAATCAGGTGAATTTATTAAATTGCCCGAAACCGAACAAAGCAATCAATCGGATTCAACGTCAATAACCGAAAATGCAGTTGCTTATGATGCTTCGATTGAGGAAGATGCGGATATGGTCACCGATATGGCTGTATACTTCAACGAAAACTCAAATTATACAAGTTATGACGAAGAAATCCAAAATGATTCATATCCGTCAGTTGCTTCCGCAAAAATGTATATGGGCGAATCCCCTCAATCCGACTCGGGAAATGGCGGAGGCGGTATGGCACGATCGGTTTTGGCACCGGAGGAAGTTCTGCCTATTAAAATAAACACTGATGATGTTGAAACGTTAATCTCTGACAGCGGAAAAAAATATTCCGTTGACAAGCAATCAAAGGACAGGGTGTCAATAGGTTCTGTATTTGAGGACGGGTTTGATTACAACACCGCCTTATATCTCAATATATCTCAACAAATGTCGGATGAAATGAACACGAATAATATTGAATATAATATTAACGGCAAAAATTCATTTGACGCTATTACCGGAGAGGAAGATTTCTATTTTAACAACGGCGATATGTATATCACCTTTGAAAAGGGCGAAGTCGCACCCGAAAGCTACGGAATATGTGAGTTTAATGTAGGCAAGGTTGAAACTGCCGATTAACAAATAATATTCCGACTCTTTGTTAAAATCAGCAATTTTCCCACTAAAAATTGTGCAGCCGGCTGAATCCGGCAGAATGGAGGGTCATTATGAAAAAAATTATTTCGGCTGTTTTGGCAGCCACAGTCTTTTCGTCAATCGGTGTAACTGCCGTAACCGCGAAAAGTAAAATTGAAAGCGTTCTTGCTGATGTGAAAACAAGAATTATGGACACAAGCGTGTTTGATAAGTTTGATTCAAGCAGTAATACCGATATTTCGGGCAGAGAAATCTATCACTTTAACTGGAGCACCTCCGATTCGGATAACTACCGTTATCTTAATGTTTCTGCCGACGGAAACGGAGTTATACTAAACTATTATTATGACGACAGTAGCTATAATTATTCCGCCAAACCGTCTTTTAACAAAATTTCATCGGACGAAGCCCTTGAAAGTGCAAAAAAGCTATTGAGAAAACTAAATCCCGATATTTGTGACTCCCTTATTGTTGAAAAAACTTCCGAAAGAGAATCTCTGTTCGATTCCGGATATTGGTTCAATGTAAGCAGACAGGAAAATAATATAAAGGTCTACAATGACACCGGCAGCATAAGATTAAATAAGGACGCGACAGCCGTAACTGATTTTTATATCGATTATACTCCCGGACTAAACTTTGAGGACGCAGATTCCGTAATAAGCAACGATGAATTATGGGAAAAGTTTTCTGAAAATGCCGGTCTTGAATTACAATATCTGACAAAATACGACGACGGCAAAAAAACAGTATATCTTGCCTATCTGCCGGATATGGAATATGATCAATACATAGACGCCGAAAGCGGAGAAATAAAATATATAGAAAGCATATACTATTATTCCGGCGGAGGCGGCTACAACAATTTTAAACAAGAGGCAGCTGCCGATGACAGCGGATTTACTCCTCAGGAAACAAAAGAACTTGACGAAGTATCCAATCTTATATCAAAGGAAAATGCCGAAAAGAAGATAAGAGAAAACTCACTTCTCGATATTAATGATAAAATGGTATTAAATTCATTTGAAATATTTAAAGATTCATATTCGGATAAAAGATATGCAAATCTGAATTTTTCTTATGATGATGATAACGATTATTATTACGCCTATGCGTCACTCGACGCCAAAACAGGCGAGCTGTTAAGCTGGTCTTCCTACGGCAGTAAAGAAGACGATGACGCAAAATACAGCAATGAACAACTAAAAGAGCTTGCTAAAAATGCATTGCCAATTCTTTCTCCAAAGCATTTTTCCAAAGATTCAAAAAGCGATTACAGAGAATACACTCCCGAATATGCCAATGAAGATACACAAGGTCTTTACTTTTACAGATATGTAAACGACGTGGTGTACAAGGATGACAGCGCAAATATTATCATTAATCCCTCAAACGGAAAAGTCAAGGAATTTCACGTTACTTATTCCGACATGGACTTTCCCGCCGCAGATAATATACTCTCCGAACAGGACGCTGTAAGAAAATTTTCAGAACAAGCAGACTGGACTCTTTATTATATTCCTCAGCCGTCAAAAGAAGATATGCTCTACTATGATACCGCTTATCTCGGCTATAAGCTGGACGGTTTGACAAGATACATTATAAATCCCGAAACGGGAATTATTATAAAAGATGAATATGAAATCTCAAAAGAGCCTATTGTATATGATGATATTAAAGGTCACTATGCCGAAAAGCAAATTTCCGAGCTTGCAAAATACGGAATCGGCTTTGACGGCGGGAAGTTTATACCCGATGAGCTTATAACACAAAAGGATTTTGTAACACTTCTTTCCGCAACAATACGGAATAATGAGCCTATAGTTATAGGAAAAAGCACAAATGTGGATTGGCTATACAAGGACGCAAAGCGCGGCGGTATTTTAAAGGCTGATGAGGAAAACGCGGATCTTCCCATTACACGTTCTCAGGCTGCGATGTATTTTATAAGATGCCTTGGTCTTGAGGAAACGGCACAGCTGCCGGGTATATATAAATCACTGTTTTCCGATGTTACCGAAAATGTGGGCTATATAAGTATTCTCGGTGCAATGAAAATATTTAACGGTGATGAAAACGGTAACTTTAACCCCGACAAACAGCTTACAAGAGCAGACTCGGCAATTCTTATATACAATTATTTGTCAAGATAGAAATTAAGAATACATATAAAAGGATCTCAAATCTGAGGTCCTTTTTTATTTGTCTGTTTTTTTGCATAATGCTTTTTTATACTCATTGCGCAATTATTTTTGATGATTATTATATAAAATTAGTGCATTATGCTAAATTTACTTTATATTGGTTGCATTATAAAATTAAATATGGTATAATTAGCATAGTAAGTCGAGATTTATATATGATAAAATGCATAATGCAAAATATTAAACCGAAACGGAGGATTACAATGGTTGATTATTTATATTATAAGAAGGATTTTAACGGAAGTATTATTCCCGACGAGGAACAGTTTATAAAAAATTCGGATTTGGCGCAAAGATACATTAAATCTGTTATAAATCTTAATGCAGTATATAATGAAGATATACTTTATGACTGTATTTGTGCACTGGCAGAAAGATTATACGAATACAAAGACTGTATCGGAATAAAATCAGAATCAGCAGACGGATACAGTATTACTTATTCAGATAGAATTTCAAGAAATCTAAACACCGTATTAAAGCTTTACCTTCCCTCAAGATTACTCTACAGAGGTCTGCTGTAAAAAATTTATACTAATACGCGCCGATATGCGCAAAATCAAAATAAGAAAGGAAGAAAAAATATGTCAAAAATGACTTTATACTTAAAAGCAGACGGCGATGAGCTGAAGCTTATTGACATTAAAAACAGCGTTTATACGGGAAATGTCAACTCTTACAGCTGCGAAATTGATTTTAGCAGTGAATGGGAAGATTTAAATGCTTTTGCATTATTTTATGTAAAAAACACAGTATATACCGTTGCACTGCTTAAAGAAAAATCATGTATTATTCCCAATGAAGTATTGGAGGAAAACGGCGAATTTTCCATAGGTCTGTATGCCACAAATGGTGAAACCGATAATTTAAAAAGGATTTCCACAGGCTTTGTTCCCGTTAAAGTTGAGGACGGATGCTTCACCGAGGGTTTAGCTCCTCAAGCACCTTCAGCAGATGTTTGGGAGCAGCTTATTTCAAAAACCGTGCCTTATATAGGCGATAATAAAAACTGGTATGTGTACGATATAAATTCCGGGAAATACACCGATACCGGTATTTCCGCAGTTTATGACGACTGCTACACAAAATCGCAAATTGATAACGAGCTTTTAAAAAAGGTCGATAAGGTATCAAATTTAGGTTCGGACGGAAATTCCGAAGGAGGTCTGATTGCGTTTATAAAAGATGGATACTTTATGGAACTTTCAGGTAGTGATTACATAGCTACAATGGAGTATTTAAAGATATATTCAAGCACATACGGTTTTGTGGAGGAGGTTCCGACACTCGAAGCTACACTTGATGCAATACTGACACGCGCATCAAAAAAAAGTTTAAACAATTTAAGCGATGAAGTTAACAAAAAAGTCAACCCTTCTGACATTCCTTCTCTCGTTCGAAAGGTATATCCTGTTATAAAAACAAGTATGCCAAGCGGCGGCTTTATTGTGGGAGATGACGGTATATTTTATGAGGACGCAATAACCGTAAACACTATTTACGATTTGGGAGTACAGACGGCATTGACTATAACATTGCCTTCGGGGCAGATTGGTGATTTTATTCAGTTTGATTTTATCAGCGGAGAAACCGCAACCACATTGACTATAAATTCTTCAAGCGGATTGGTGGGCTTTGATTTAATTCCCGGAACGAATACGATATATACATTGTATTTCGACTGGGGCGAAACGGGGCTTGACGGAACTGATGTTACATACGGTTGGAGATTTAATTATTCGGAATACTCAATTACAATTGCCTGACGGAGGTGTTTACAATGCTTTATCGTGATTATTTAAA
>JAXEIW010000119.1:0-4348 GCA_034101885.1 Clostridia bacterium
ATGTCAGAATAAAGGTGCAGGTGGAGTAGATGGTGTAACGGTGCAAGAATTAGACCAATACATGATAGATAATTGGAATAGCATCAAACAAGCAATTCGAGAGAGAAGATACAAGCCACAACCGGTAAGGCGAATAGAAATACCGAAGCCGAACGGCGGAGTAAGAAATCTCGGAATACCAACAGTTATCGATAGAGTAATAGAGCAAGCCATAACACAAGTGTTAAGTCCGATATTTGAACCGCTGTTCAGTGAATACAGCTATGGTTTCAGACCGAATAGATGCTGTGAACAGGCGATAGTAAAACTGTTGGAATATCTTAATGAGGAATACACATGGATAGTGGATATTGATTTAGAAAAGTTTTTCGATAACGTACCACAGGATAGACTGATGAGTTACATAGGACGAGTAATACATGACGGAGATGTAGAGTCATTGATACGAAAGTATTTAAAGGCAGGGGTTATGGTTAGAGGACACTATGAGCCGACAGAAAAGGGAACACCGCAAGGAGGGAATGTATCACCGCTGTTAAGTAACATAATGCTGACAGAATTAGATAACGAACTCGAAAGACGAGGATTGCATTTTGTAAGATATGCAGATGATTGCGTAATATCAGTTAAAAGTAGGGCGAGTGCAACAAGAGTAATGTATACGGTAACAGAGTGGATAGAAAAGAAGCTTGGTTTAAAAGTAAATGCGAGCAAAACTCACATATGCAGACCGAGCAGGTTGAAATATCTGGGTTTCGGTCTCTGTAAAATGAAAACGAAGTGGGAAGCAATACCGCACAAAGACTCAATAGTGAAATTCAAGAGAAAACTAAAAGCATTATGTAAAAGGAATTGGAGTGTAGACCTTGACTACAGGATTACTCAACCTAAATTTATATGCTTTGTTTTAAAAGCAACTCTATTATTTATATAAGAATAGAAATATATAGCATAAAAACAAAAGAAAAGATTTTAAAATATGTGAAAAGATATTAAATAATGCAAATAGCTTTGAAATATGCTAAAAGTCTCGTGAACTATTCTGGTTTTTGACCAACTGGTGCAAAATTGGGGTAGCAACTGGTGCAAAATGAGGGAAGTAGAGTACCCAAAAAGCCAGTAACGGTGAGGGTTTCAGAGCCTGCTCCAGTTTTGAAAATATTTTGAGCCTTAAAATTCTTGTGAACTGCACAGCAAAAAGCCTTCTGCACCAGTTTAAAACATAAAAATAGAGGTAATCTAACCGTTTTTCAGTCTGATTACCTCTCATTATTTTGCTTTATAAAATGCCCGAAACCTTAGGGTTTAAGCCATTTTTGGCATTAACCAAAATATCTCTTAAGCATACCCTCGAAGCCCTTACCATGTCTTGCTTCGTCTTTTGCCATTTCATGAACGGTATCATGAATAGCGTCATAACCGAGTTCCTTAGCTTTTTTAGCCAATTCCAGCTTGCCTGATGTTGCGCCGCATTCTGCTTCAGCTCTCATTGTAAGGTTTGTTTTTGTGCAAGGAACAACGACTTCGCCTAAAAGTTCAGCAAATTTAGCAGCGTGTTCAGCCTCTTCCAAAGCGGCTCTCATATAGAATTCGCCTACTTCGGGATAGCCTTCTCTTATTGCTTGACGGCTCATTGCAATATACATACCAACTTCGCAGCATTCGCCGTCAAAGTTAGCTTTTAAGCCTTCATAAACTTCAGGATCAATCTTATCTTTGGCACCGACACCGATAACGTGTTCACAAACAAAGTTTAAAGCGCCTTCTTCCATAACGGTAAATTTTGAACCGGGAGCGCCGCATTGTGGGCACTTTTCAGGTGCAGAATCTCCTTCATGTACATAACCGCAGATTGGACAAACAAATTTTTTCATAATAGTACCTCCGTAAATAAAATAATTTGGTTTTAATATAAAATCTTATTTACATTCGGAGCATAGCCCGTAAAAAACAAGATTTTTATTTGTAACGATAACATCATTAAGGCTGTTAGCCTCGTCATTTAGCTTTTGTGCAGACGGAACATCAATATCAATTACTCTTTTGCAGCTGTCGCAAATAAAATGACAGTGAGGAGTTATTGTTGCGTCATAACGATCCGTACCATCTCCAACTTCGACTTTAATTATCTCACCGCATTGATACAATACATTTAGATTTCTGTATACTGTAGCCAGGCTTAAATTTGAATAATCTTTTTTTAATTCATGGTAAAGCCATTCTGCGGTAGGATGATTTTTAACACTCTTCAAAAGTTGGAATAAAGAGTCTCGTTGTTTAGAATGTTTAAGATTCATATTCATTCCAACCCCCTTTAAATAATGATAATCATTATCGTTATTCTTATTTTAACATATAAAAAATATTTTGTCAATACTTTTTTTTAATTTTTTTATTAATTGGTAAATTTTATAAGCAAAATTTGTATTTACTTGACAAAATGGTTGTAATTTGTTATTATACAGTTAATAATATAAATAATTTATGAAATAAAAATATAACTTAAAAGATGCGTTTGATTTTTTTGTCATATTATGCAAGATTAATATTTGTGTTATGTTTAATATGATTTAATAATGCAAAGCAGTGGAATGGAGGATAAAAATGCCGGAGGAAAACATAAAAATAATATCACAAAACAAAAAGGCTCGACATGATTATTTTATAATAGAAACAATTGAAGCCGGTATAGAACTATTTGGAACCGAAGTCAAGTCAATACGTCAGGGAAAAGTAAATATTTCGGATGCTTATGCTTCAATAACAGATTCGGAAGTGTTTATTAAAGGCATGAATATAAGTCCGTATGAGCACGGCAATATATTTAACCGTGATCCGCTGCGAGACCGTAAGCTTCTGATGCATAAAAATCAGATAAGAAAGCTTATAGGGCAGCTGCAGCAGCAGGGGTATTCTCTGATACCGCTTAATGTGTATCTTAAAGGCTCACTTGTTAAAGTTTCCGTTGCTGTTGCAAAGGGTAAAAAACTATACGATAAGCGGAATGATATGGCGAAAAGAGATTCGGATAGACGAATAGACAGAGCCATGAAAGAAAGAAACGGAAATTATTAAAACCCATAAATCTTATTGTAATATGCAAAATATTACCGTAATATTACAAAATTATAAATAATTACCCTATTTCTTTGACAACTTTGTAATAATTTGTTATAATATATAGCATATTTTGTTTCACATAATCAAAAAGAAATAAGAGGTAACATATGAATAGATTTATAAAAAAAATTATATGCGGACTTTCATCTGCTGTATTATTCTTTTCAGTAGCCGAAAACAGCTTTGCTTTCAGTCCGAGAACAACGCTTACACAATCAGACTGTGAACTGCAATATTGGCAATACTCGGTTTCGGGAAATCCCTTTAGCCGTAACTGGGATTTGGCAGGAGGAAACTGTACTTGGTATGCTTTCGGAAGAGCATGGGAGCTGCTCGGTTATAAACCTTCATTGTCAAGAAACGGCGCTCATAAGTGGTATGCATATAATGACGGATATGAAAGAGGAAACGAGCCGCGCTTGGGTGCAATTGCGTGTTGGTCTGATTCCGATAATACGGTAGGTCATGTGGCAGTTGTGGAAGCAATTAACGGAGATGAAATAACCCTGTCCGAATCCGGCTGGAGTTATCAGCAATCATATTTCACTACAGTAACCAAGAACAAATATAATTTAGACTATACGCTCGGGGGCATTACAAGGCATTTTCAAGGATATATATATCTTCCTATAAATATTGATGAGAATGAAAATACTTTGTCTGCACAAACAGCGCAGACCCCTCCCATACCGGTAAAGCCAATAGTAAATATTAATTCTCTCAGATCTATACAGACCTACTCAAGTGTGAGCGGTATTCAGATTTACTTAAACGGAATTTATTTGCCGCTGTCAGACTATTCAAAGAATGTTAATAACGTTGTATTGGTTCCGGCTCGTGATTTGATTGAAGCAATGGGAGGAAGCGTTTCATGGAGTGAGCCTGAGAAGAAATTGACAGCAAATGTGAGAAATTCTATATTTGAAGCAAAAGCAAATTCAAGAATTATGTACATAAATAACTTTGCCCTTGAAGCAGACACCAATGTTATTATAAGTGAAGACGGAAAGCTTTTGATTCCTTTGAGAGCTGCCGTTACGATGCTGGGTGGCAGAATATTGGGAGTCGATTATGAAATGAACATACAAATTGCATTTTTAAGATTTTTATAAAATAATGCTCACTGAAGAAATGCGATTTTCAATCGCATTTAGAAAAATTATGACTATTGTCAAAATTTTTCGTGTAAAATCAAAGATTTTACACAGTTCGCATTGATAAAGTCTGC
>JAXEIW010000120.1:0-2239 GCA_034101885.1 Clostridia bacterium
TTATATCTATTGGCAATCTCTGCAATTCCCTCAAAATGTTCTCGTCTG
Organism: Clostridia bacterium; assembly: GCA_034101885.1. Taxonomy (GTDB): domain Bacteria; phylum Bacillota; class Clostridia; order UBA1381; family UBA1381; genus RGIG1988. The sequence continues at coordinate 49 of JAXEIW010000120.1, forward strand.
TCATTGCAACCTTTTATAATCGGACAACGTAAAATAACATCCTTGTTTATATTATTTAAAAAAGACAAATTGTCAATAATAACAGTATTATCAACACCTGTGAAGTTCTTATGCTTTTCAGAATTCGTTTCTTTGTAATCATATAAAAACAAATCAACAAATTCAGCTATTTTCTTTAAATTGGAGTTTTTTACAAATCCGCAGGTTTCAATCGCCGTGTGAAGTCCGTTTTCTTTTGCTTTCTTAACCAGCTCCAAGGAAAAGTCAAACTGATAAAATGGTTCGCCGCCGGAAATCGTTATTCCGCCACCCGAATTTTGATAAAAAATCTCATCTTTTAATACTTCCTTAATGACTTCATCTGAACTGATTTCTTTGCCGCAAATTTCTTTGGCATCATTAATACACACAAAATCCGAATCATTAACCGTTACATTTACACAACTGCCGCATTTTGTGCACTTATCTTTGTAAAACATGATTTCGGGCTCTCTCGCCTGGCTTTCGGGATTATGACACCAAATACACTTTAACGGGCATCCTTTCAAAAAAACGGTTGTGCGTATCCCCGGTCCATCATTTATACAAAATCTCTGTATGTTAAAAATTGTGCCGTTCATATATCTTCCTCTTTTTAAGTTACATTTTTTGAATAGTTCTTGCCAATATCATTTTTTTCAAATCATCTGTCAATCTGTAAAAATATTCTGAATATCCGCCGACTCGAACAACAATATTTCTGTGAATATCGGGATTTTCATAGGCCTCTCGCAACATTTTTTCGGATATGCAAGTTATTTGCATCTGTATGCCGCCCATTTCCATATATGATAAAATTAAATACTTTAACACATCATTGCTCCAACTTTCGTCAATGTTGAAGTTTAAAACGGGAACTCCAAGAGCTTTTTTCAAATCAATCGAAGTGACACTTTTTAAAAGCGCAGTAGGACCTTTAGTGTCTTTTCCGAATATTGCGCCCAACGAATCACAAAGAGGTTCCCCTGCCCTTCTTCCGTCAGGCGTTGCTCCGATAGCTTTTCCCGCCATTGCCTGGCTCATAAACTGTATTGATGCCGGAATAAACTTGCCCCCAAGATATGGTGTTTTATTATCAAGAATAGAAAAAACATCATGCGATAATTTTCGGACGAAAGCATTAGCATATTCTTCATCTTTTCCGAAGCATAATTTAGTCTTACGGCATTTGCTTAAAAACTCCTCATCATTATCCTTTAATTTATTCAGAAATTCATAAGCATCTACACTTTTACTGTCAAAAATAAAGTCTTTCACTGTAAGCATTGCATCTACTACATTTATAAGTCCTGCAAAGTTTATAATACTCCATTTATATCTTGCACCTCCATTATTATATTCTGTTTTGTTATCTATACAGTCATCAATCAAAAAGCTTCGCATCGGCAAAGGATTAAATTTCGCTCTTTCTTCTTGAGAAAGACTGATTTTTTGCATTATATTCTCTGTAACTCGCTGCACTTCATCGATATATTTATCATAAAAATCTTCAAAGCACGTTGCTTTCGGCAAATAATTATACATAAAATTCTCAAATATTAATAAAAGGTTTATACCGGCATCCAACGAACCGACATTCGACATTCCGGCAATCATACTTTCCGTGCAACCACCGCCGCAAAAGCCTTTTATATCGTCATCAGCAATATTCAGCTTTTCTTTTAGACCGCCAAGCAATACTTTGGGATTGTAAAATGCCGGTTGCCCTCCGCAAGAGCGCATTACATCAAAGGCAGCATCCCAAATTTCCTGCGGTGTATTTTCATCCACAAAAAGTTCTATCATTGGTCGTCTTTTCCCCTTAGCCGCTTTCAGACATTGAATTGTAAGCTCGTTGTATTCTGTATTCAAAGCCATAGAGTACCCGTTGTTAACATCTAAATTGTCATATAAATTTTCGAGCAGCGGAACAATATCCTCACCGTCATAAAAATCATACAACTCTTTTGCAGGGCATCCAAGATTATCGCAGTTGTCAAGGTACATAATGAAATTCCATGAAACCACTGCTTCATAAATATTGTCTGCTTTTTTGAGGGGGACTTTCTTTAGGGCATTTATAATTCTTTCATCTGCATTCACCTCTTCAAGATAGTCAACGCATCTTTTAACATAGCATTTAATACCCTCATACACATGCAAAAGACCTTCT
>JAXEIW010000121.1:0-17714 GCA_034101885.1 Clostridia bacterium
TATTTTGGAAGCAAAATATTTATTAATGGTGCAAGGTTTTTTGCAAAAATGCACAAAACCCTTGCACCCAAACAATTCTGAAACGCTTGTAAGCCGCTATGCGGCTGCGTTTCATAATTGTTCAGCAGTCATTATATAAAAGAAATGTTAAATTAAGTGCCGAAAGGATTAAGAGTCATGAAAATAAAAAAATTACTTGCATTATTGATTGTATGTACCGCAGGGGTACAGCAGTGCGGTTCGGCGGCTTTGGTTGACAGCGTTTCGGAGAATAACGGAAAAATAACAATATCCGGAAGTATAGACAATCCGAAATACGGGCAATTGGTAACTATGGTACTTTTAAAAAACGATAAGAATACCGATGATCTTGTACATATAGAAAAACCGCTCAATGCATTGTCAAATGCAGCAACCGTCAAGCTTGATAAAGAAGGAAAATACACCTATACTATGCCATTTTCAAATTCCGACAGCGCAATTTTTGTAAAGAGCGGAACAGAGGAGCAGACAGTATCTGTCGAGCAATATAAAACAGACGGAATTACTCTGTATGTTTCTCCGGACGGAAACGACACAAATGACGCAACCGAGGATGCTCCGCTTGCAACGCTTGACGGCGCAAGATTAAAGGTAAGAGAAGTAAGAAAAAATAATCCGGGCATACCGGTTACGGTATATTTTTTGCCGGGAACATATAGATTTACAAAGACTGCCGCTTTTACAAAGGAGGATTCCGCAAGCGCCGCAGCTCCTGTGGTATACAGGGCAAAAACTCCCGGAACGGTAACCTTTAAAGGTTCGGTACAGCTTCCGGTTTCGGGATTTACCACGGTTACGGACCCATCCGTTATTTCAAGGCTTCCTGTTTCCTCGCAGAATAAGGTAGTAAGCATTGACCTTGCGGATTACGGAATAAAAGATTCACAGGTACAATTCAGAAATTCTTACGGAACAAGTATCGATCAATCGGTAACATCTCCGTCGCCTCTTGGATTTTATTTGAACGGTCAAAGGCAGAATATCGCAAGATGGCCCAATGTGGGTTATAATGATTTCAAGGACGCCGAAGGAAATTCACAGATAATTGACGCCGGCATGAATTGGAGCTACAGTGAGGATTCTCCGGAAAGACCATATGAGGACGTGGGAGCAACCTTTAAATTCGATGAAGTAAATCCGCTCAGGTGGACAAAGGCTGACTATATGTTTGTAGAGGGCTTTCTTGCAACCTGCTATGACGGTTCATGGAGAAGAATAAAAAACCTTGATACTCAAAATAAGACCATAACTCTTGAAAACGGTGTTGTTACAGCGCCCTACAGAAGATGGACGGCTGTAAATCTTCTTGAGGAAATTGATATGCCGTCGGAATTCTATATTGACAGAAGCAATTCCCAAAAACTGACGTTATATTATTATCCGTCATATGAGTTGAGCAATGATGATGTTATCGAATATGCCTCCCTTACAAGTGATTTGATTACTCTTAACAATACTGAGTTTTTGACATTTAAGGATATTGAAATATCACAGGTATATGCACACGGAATAAGCGGAAACAAAAACAATCATATTACCGTTGACGGCTGTACAATATCATATACAAGAGGAAACGGAATATATCTGAATAATACGATTGATTCCGTAGTCAAAAACTCAACGGTGCATAATACCTTTGGTACAGGAATTTCCGTAAGCGCAGGACTGGGAAGGGATTCGACGGCAAAGCTGATTCCATCCGGCATAAAAATTATAAACAATCATGTTTATAATACGGGCTTTGAAATAAGAACGATGGGCTGCGGAATATCGGCTTCGGGTACAGGTGCAAGAGTTGAGAACAATGTTATCCATTTAAGTACAAACCGTGCAGGAAATGCAAACGGGGCGGAAGCCGTAACAGCATACAACGAAGCATATAACCTTATAAGAGATACCGCAGATGCCGGAGGTTTTTATGCAGGAAGAACATGGACTATGTACGGTACAAAATATGAATATAATTATCTGCACGATTTCGGAATAGAAGTCTATAAAGATGCCGAAAATACATCCGGCATATTCCTTGATGACACTTTGAGCGGACAAATTGTTGAAAACAATATAATAATAAATGATTATGTAAGCGGATTTAAAAATTCAACCGGCTCCGTTATGGGTTCTTATGGAGTAAATATTAACGGCGGCAGAGATATAACCGTCAGAAATAATGTGTTTGCGGGAATGGATTATGCGGTAAGAAATACCGACAGAACAAATTCCGATAATTATTTTGATTCGCTCAGTAGGCAGAGCATTCTTGTAGACCTGAAAAATCTTGTAACAAATTATGAATTTTCGCCTTATGTATTAAAATATCCGCAGATGAAAAGAAACTATCTTGAAATTATAGGTGAGGGCGAAGACGCAGGAAGCGAAACACAAGTTGTTATAAAGGATCAGTGGGGAAATGACACAACCAAAACAAGAATTAAGACCTACGGTAAGTTCAATCCAAAGAATATGAATATTGACAACAATGTTGTTGTCGGACTGCAAAATGATGATGAGGACGGGGTATACTTTAACGGCAGAATCACAGGAGAATTTGCCGATACAAATGTGATTAACAACAGAGTAAGTAAGGATTATTCGGTGTTTGAAAACAGTGATGCTCATGATTACAGAGTCAAAACATCGGCTGCGGAAGAAATGAATCTCGGCGATGAATTTAAACTGACCTCTGATTTTGATTTATCTCTTATCGGTATGCAAAATCGTGATATGGAATTGGGAGCGGACTTCAAAAAGCTCTATCCGCAAAACGGCGGAAAAAGCGAACATTCTCGTTCGGCTTCAATTTCATGGGAACAGGCGTTGTTTGCAGACGAATATCACTACACCGTAGCAAAAGACCGACAGTTAAGCGATGTTGTTGCAGAGGGAACAACGATTTACAAATATGTTCAGATAGACGGTTTGGAGCCAAACACAAAATATTACTGGAACGTGACAGCCAAGAATACATCAAAACAGGCTTTAAACGGAATCAATGAATGGGTAAGCGATGGTGGAGTGTTCGGCTTTACCACATCATCTTTCGATTTGAATGCCGCAGATATAAAGGCGGAAGCGTCAGACGCAGGCGTTTTGTTTACGGCATATATAAGCAATTCGTCAGGCAATGATCAGCAAGCCGAATTTGTTGCCGCACGATTTTCCTCGGACGGAACGCTTAAGAACATATCAAAGGTAAAACAGAACATTACGCCGGGGCTTGAGAAAATATCCTTTGCAATAAACGATTATGCAGAGGAGGAAGACAGCTACTGCATATATATTTGGGATGGAGTAAATACGATGCAGCCTTTGACAAACGGCAGAATTTATGTAAGACAGTAACCAAACGGAGGGAAAACTATGATGAAAAGGATTACAGCAATTTTGTTGACTGCGGGAATGTTGCTTTCACAGACGGTTGTGAAAGCAGACAGTGACTTGCTTGAGAAGCAGAATGATGATGTTGTACGTATTTATGTAAGCCCTGACGGTCGGGATTACAATTCCGGAACGGAGGATTTACCTTATGCGACAATTGACGCTGCAAGAAAAGCGGTTCAGAAAATATATAAAGACAGACCTATTGAGGTTTTAATAAAACCCGGAAAATATAAGCTTACGCAAAGAATAGATTTTACGGCATTGGATTCGGGAACAGCAGAAGCTCCGATTACTTATAAAAAGTATGGTGAGGGTGATGTTATAATCTCCGGTTCAAAAGAGATTGATTTATCGAAATTTACGCCTATTACTGATAAGGAAATAATTTCCAGGCTGCCCGCTCAGTCAAGGGGCAGAGTTGCACAGGTGGATTTGGGTGCACAGGGCTTTACATTGGAAGAACTTACAATGAAAAGCAATGACGGCTATTCTCCGTTCACCGAAAACTACAAAACGAGTTATACGCCTATAATTATGGGATTATATTTAAACGGATATGAGCAGCAGCTTGCCAAATGGCCGAACAGAAATTTTGAAACAATAACGGGAGTTATCGGGAATGATACAATAGAATATACTCAGACAAATCCGTCAAGATGGACAAAGGCGAAGGACGCATTTTTGGCAGGGTATATGTATTCCGAGTGGACGGGCGGCTGGCAGCCGATAAAATCCATCGATCCGGAAAAAAGAACAATAACTGTTAATACCGGCGGAGAAAGCGTAAAGACAGGACATCGGTGGAGCGCTATAAATCTTCTTGAAGAAATAGACATTCCGGGAGAATGGTATCTTGACAGAGATAACTTGATTTTATATTACTATCCCGAAAAATATATAGATCCCGATAATGATGTTCTTGAATTCGGAATACTGCCAGGAAGAAGCCAAGCGGGAGCAATAAATGTTAAGGACTGCAGCTATTTGACTTTTGAGGGACTTACTGTTGAAAAAACATATTGTACGGGAATAAGGCTTGAAGGCTGTAACAACGTAACTGTCAGACAATGCTACGTTCATGATGTCGGAGGTTACGGAATACAAGCCGGAGGGTTTGGCAAGAATATTTTGTTTGAAGAAAATACCGTTGCAAATTGTTCGGATATGTGTATCAGCTTAGGATATAATGGTTGGGCGCCGTATCCTGAAACAGAATATTACGGATTGATAAGCACCGGAAACGTTATGAGAAACAATCATATGTATAACGGCGGAAACAACCGTTACGGAATGGTATACATTTCTTCGGCAGCAGGTATCGGAACGATATATGAGCATAACGTGGTGCATAAGGGAATAAATTCGGCCGCATCCTTGGCAGCGCCCGACAGTGTAATCAGATATAACGAGCTGTATAATGCGGTAAGAGAAACAGCAGACGCAGGTGCTATATACTGTGGACGAACATGGACACTTTACGGTCCGGTTACCGAGTACAATTATATACATGACCTGGGTGATAAGGAATTTCAGGCAGGAAATCTTGTGGACTGTATATTTTGGGACGATACAATAAGCGGTCAAACCGCACGTTATAATATTTTAAGACCTAATTCAAAGACACGCACCTACGGAGTTATAAGCGGAGGCGGACGTGATAATACTATAATAAATAACATAATAGTTGACTCGGATCAGTCAATAGGTATGCAGGACAGAACCACATCACTTGCCGACGGAAGAATGGCAAATGGGGGAGAAACATGGAATGCGCTTGTTTCGGCTGCGGCAAAGGCAGATACTCCGTATATAAAAAAACATTCTCAAATCCTCAGAACCTATGAGGAAATGAATAAAAACGGATTCGTATTTTATCCGCACTATAATAATGTATCAAACAATGTTATCGTAAATGCTGCCGACATAAACTATTCAAACGCAGTAAAGGATTCCGAAACCACAAAGATGGACGGAAACTATGTGGGAACCGATTACAGCATTTTTGTTGACCCGGAGAATCAAGACTTCAGAGTCAGGAAATCGGCAAAAAAAGAACTGGGACTTGATGATGGCGTACTTGATGAGGACTTTGACATTAACCTGATTGGTATTCAGACCGATATTTTACAGGTAGATGATACCTTCTCAAAAACATATCCAAAAAACGGTGATAAGGGACTTGATTCCGCAGCGGTTACTCTTGCATGGCAAAAAGCGCCTTTTGCGGATGAGTATGATTACAAGGTTGCAACAGATCCTCAAATGAAGAATGTTGTTGCTTACGGAACAACAATTTACTCAAATACCGTTGTTGAAAAACTGGAAAAGAATAAGAGCTATTATTGGACGGTTACGGCAAAAAACATATCAAGACAATTCCCGAAGCAGTGGGAGGCTGAAGGTGTTCCGTATATGTTTACAACGGCAAGCTTTGATATTCTTGTTACAGATAATCTGAAAAAACAGATTCAAAATGCCGAGGAGTTTGCCGATACTATTGTAGAGGGTACAGAGCTTGGTCAGTATAAGAAAGGAACAAAACAGGCGCTTCTTGATAAGATTGATGAAATTTCTGTTATTTCCAAAATGACAAGCGGTGAACAAATTACAATAAATAATGCCGAAATTGAAATGAAAAACGCAATAAATATTGCAAAATCATCAATTAATATCGGCTATAACGGCACCATTGATACAAGTGACGCATCACTTTGGGAAACCGTAATGCCGGATGATATAAACATACGCGGCCAAAACGGTGAAATCATTTTAGAAAAAAGCACAAACAGCGGTATAGCTTCAACAAAGGATAAATTAAACGGCGCCGGTGTATATACCTTCGATATAAAGACAACAACAGAGAAGGGGTGGTTTGCTTTCGGTTTGAGACATTCAAACATCAATTCGGGAAATATTTATGCTGCGAACGGCGGTCTGAATACAATATTTATAATAGTAAAGCCCGATATTTTTGAATTACAATCAAGAAATTCGGACAGCGCAGGCGGAACGCTTATGGTTACGGCACCAAACAACGGAGTGTTTAAAAATAACGAATGGAACAGAATAGAGTTCGGAGCAGTACCGGCAGGAGACGGAGTGTTCTGCACCTTAAAGGTAAACGGTCAGACGATATATGAGTATCTTGATAATGTGAATCCTGTGCGTACCGAAGGCGTATTCTGTGTACAGCCCGTAAAGGATGTGCCGCTTTATTTGAGAAGTGTGACCGATGCTCCTACGGGAGAGTTTATGATTGCCGATTCGGCGCTCGGAAGCTCAGACAGGAAAGAATTGATTTATACAACCGATTCGGGCGAGTACAGAGAGGTTGGAGTATGGAACATTGACAGCAAAAAAGGATATAACAATAAAAATGTAAGAGTATCACAGGATCCCAAAACATACGCCGATTTTGATTTATATCCGGCAGGGGACGGCAGAGGTTCAATAGGAACTTATGATGTGTACTACTATAATACGCCGATGGCGGACGGCGACAAAAACGCTGTGGTTGAATTTACGAATCTTTATGTCAGCTATGCAAGGAAGCTTGATACTGCAAAGGGTGAAGCAGGCTGGAGAAAACTCGGTACATTTTATTTTGTGGACGCCAGTGCAAGAGCCTACATGAATATCAGATTTACGCCGAGCGGCGAGGGCAAGCTGCCGATATCGGCAATAAAAGTGCAGAAGGTTGATGATTCGGAAAGAGAATTTTCGGAGGTATTCTATCAGCATACGATAAACGGTCTTGTGCTTAAAGCAGGAGATAAAAAAGCATACAAGGATATCGAGGAGATTGTAAGCGACCAAGAGCCGGTTATTGTAAATTCAAGAACTTTGGTTCCTCTGCGATTTGTTTCGGAAGCCTTCGGAGCGGTTGTTGAGTGGAATGAAGAATTGAGAAAAGCGGAAATCACAATAGGTGAAAATAAGCTGAGCTTTACCGCAGATGCTTCGTATTATACAGTTAACGGTGAAGAAAAACAGCTCGACTGCAGTGCGCAGATAATGAATGACAGAATGATGATTCCTTTAAGAGCGCTTAGTGAGGCAATAGGAAAAGAAGTTTTATGGAATGATGAGGGGAAAATAATTATTATTGCAGACTCGATCAAAGCAGCCGAAGAGGACAGATTTAAAATGATCAATTCATGTATTAAAGCATATGAGTAATGCAGAAAAGCAGACAGAAAGGAAGAGATGAAGTATGAAAAAAATAATTTCAATTCTTGCGGCAGGTACGCTGATTTTCTCGGGAATAAATGCAGGTGCGGCGGACGTGAGCGTTGAGGATTTTATCAACGGCGTTATTAAAATCAAAGGAACAACGGAAGCGGGCGGCGAAAATGTCAATATACTGGTATTAAATCCGGGGGAAACCCCGGAAAATGCCGAAAATGATTATACTCTCCAGCAATTTTCCAACGGCGTTTCATCAGACGAAAACGGCAGATATACCGTTTATGTAAAGCTGAAAGACGGTTATTCGGGAAGCTTCCCTGTATATATTAAAGAAGGAAGCAATGAGGTAAAGAAATACGGTGTTTATTATGCAACAATGGATGAAAAAATAAAAGCTGCCGATGAGCTTACCAAAGCGGATAATATTAAGGAAAAGCTGGAGGAGGTAAAAAATATTCTTTCTTTGGATATAAAAATCATTAATGACATTGATACCGCCAAATGTGCGGAAAATCTAAAGAATAGCTTTGTGCAGAATCCTTTGAGCTTTGATACTGAAAATCCCAGAAGCGAGGATAATATTAAAGCGTTAAACGATTTGAACAATCGAATAAAAACTTATGCGCTGTTAGAGGCATATAATCAGGGTGTAAAGGAAGCGATTTTTTTCGAAGACCAAATGCTCTACGATGATATTACCGGCTTATCATCAATTCAAAACACAACGGTATACAAGCTGTCAGTAGAAAAGCTTAGCAGTGAAGGACTCAATAAGGTTGTGGATTCGATGCTTAAAAAAAGCTTTGATTCTGTAGAGGATTTGCAAACAGCATTTGCAAAGGGCGTAATATTTTACGGAATAAGCTGTAATAATGAAATTGGTTACGGTCACATAGATGAATACATAACATCGGAAAATGTTAAATTTGCATATGGAAACGATGATTCGGTAAAGGATTATCTTTCTTTGAACGACACCGAAAAAGAGAAGGTGAATGCGATTATAAAAAGGAATCAAAATTCTTTAACCGTTGAGAATTATCTTGCAAAAGTTAATGAATATGCAAAGCAAAGTAAACAGACGAAGCCGGAACAGGGCGGCAGCGGCAGCAATTCGGGAAGCTCGGGCGGATCGTCACAGCTTTATGCTCCGGGTGCGACAGATACAATAATCGGAGAAGATATAACCTTTAAGGATAAGTTCAGCGATTTGGAAAATGCTTTGTGGGCAAAGGAAGCAATTGAGTATTTGAGTGATGCAAACATACTAAACGGTGTCGGAGACGGAAAATTTGCTCCGGGTTCAAACCTTACAAGAGAGCAGGCGGCAAAAATAATCTGTGAAGCTTTTAAAATCGATATTGAAAACGGCGATACGGGCTTTGACGATGTTACAGCAGGTGCATGGTATGAAAAATATATTGCGTCTGCAAAAAAAGCGGGAATTGTCAATGGTTTGGATGAAAAGATATTTGGAGTTGGAAGAAGTATTACAAGACAGGATATTGCAGTGCTGCTTTACAGAACCTTGGGAAAACATAACGATTCGGCACAAATCAGCTTTACCGATGTCGATGAAATAAGCGAGTACGCAAAGGAAGCGGTTGCATATTTTGTATCGGAGGGAATACTTAACGGCTATGAGGACGGCAGCTTTAAACCTAATAATTACATAACAAGAGCAGAAGCGGCTAAATTGATTTATAATATAATAAAGGGGGAATAAGTGATGATAAAGAAATTGGTTTCATTTTTGCTCAGCGTATCATTATGTATGCTTTCAGCACAGGCTTTTGCGTTTAGCGATGTGGAAAATAATGCTGATATTGATTTTGTGACAGGCATCGGAATTATGAGCGGTGAAACGGATGGGAACTTTTTGCCTGAAGGAAAAATTTCAAGAGGTGAAATGGCAAAAATAATAAGCGATATTTATGAGTATGATTCAGAAGATGCTCCGATACAGTTTGATTTTTTTGGGAATGAGATAGAAACTCTTCTTACGTCTGAAAGCAGTGAGGGCATAGCTGAAAAATATTCCGATATTACGCCGAATCATCAGTATTACAGCGAGATAATGCTTGTAACGACTTATGGTGTCATGATTGGTACATCGGATACAACCTTTGAGCCTGAGCGTAATCTTACGGTAAAAGAAGCTGTTAAGGTTTTTGTTGATTTGTTGGGTTATCGTCCGAGTGCCAATATGAATGGGGGCTATCCTTCGGGTTATATAAAGGTGGCATCTGATTTGGGGCTTACGGTTACAGGCGGATACAATGAGGAGATTACAAGGGCAAAGCTCGCACACTTGTTTGCTGTGGCAATGGAAAATGTTGATCTCTTGATGGCAGATTACAATGGACAAAAGGTAGTCTATAAGGCTGAAGAAGGAAATAATTTATTAAGCAAGTTTTTGCATGTTGATAAGGTGACGGGGATTATCGTTGAAAACAGTGTAACCTCGCTAACCGGCGAAAATACTATTGGTGATGACAGGATAAAAATTGAAGCTGACGGAGTATCATATGTACTTGAGCTTGACGAAAAATGCAAATATGCTGACGACTTAATAGGCAGAAGGGTAGACTGTTACTACAGAAACGATTCATCAATTGACCCCGGTAAGGTTGTTTATTGCAGAGTAAACAAGAAAAACAGTGAAATTGTTGTAAAAATTGAAAATATAGAAAATCCGGAAGAATTTGATGGAAAAACGTTTGAATACCTTGATGAAAATGATAAAATAAAGAAGGTAAATATTTTAGACGGTGCTTATTATATTGTAAACGGAAAGGCTGTAACAAACATTCCTGCCGATATATTTGAATATGATAATGGGTATGTTACATTGATTTCATCAGGTGCGAGCAGAATATATGACGTTGTGGTAATAACTGGTTATGAAAACTGGGTTATAAATACAATTGATTATAAAGAAGGGTATATATACAACAAAAATGCGGACAAAGATGATGTAACAGACGATGAATTTTTGCTTATTGATGATGATATAAATTGTAGGATAATTGATGAGAACGGAGAGGAAATAAAGTTTGAGGATTTAAAAGCCGGAGCGGCAATTGACGTTTCAAGAAGCGCAGACAATCAGGTTATTCGTATTCTTGTATCCTACAAAACCGTGACGCAGTATACTGTTAAATCAATTGATAATTATGATAATACTATTTCAAACGGTACCGATAAATATAAAGTTTCATTATCATTTGAGAATGCAAGGGCAAAGCAAAGCTATAAGATTTCACAGCAGTATACCCTTTACTTAAACAGCTTTGGTGATGTTGTATGGATTGAAGCGGGCGCATCTACATGGAGAATGGGATATGTATATTCAATAAAGTATCTCGATGATGAGGATTATACGGTGGCGAAAATACTTGTTACCGATAAGACCTTTAAGCTTTACAGACTTGCCGAAAAGGTAAGATACAGCGATTCAAAAGGCAATCCGACAAGTAAAAAGGATTCAAAGGCTCTTGCAAATGAGCTGAATTTTCGTGACGGTGTTATAAGATATAAGCTGAACGAAGAAGAGCTTATTACAGATATTGAAATTGCTCTGGAAAAGGGAATAAATAATGAAGCTGAGGATAGATTGTATACTATCGCAAAAGCAAGCACATCAGATACCGGATATATATATTCAACGCAATTTAATACCTTTGGCTGTCAGGTGTTCGTTAAAACCGGTGTTACAAAGCTGCTGAGCATACCAACCGAAGCATCAAACTTTGAAAAGTATGTTTTCTTGGAAAAAAGCAGTTTGACAAACTCCACCTCATATGATTTTACGGCATACGGAACCAACAGCAGAAATCCTGAGGCTGAATTTATTACAATCAGTGCCAATGCAAAGACAGTATTGTCGGACAGCACAAATCCAAGCGTTGTAACAGATATTCAGACTTCAATAGACGATAATGACCAAGTTGTCAACGAAATTACCGTTTCTGCAATAGACGGAACCGTTTCAACCTTATACGATACAACGGAGAACGATTGTGTGCATAATGCTTTGGCAATAACCTGCGATCAATCGGATATAAAGCCGCGTGATGTTTATACGGTTGAAAAGGGTGACATTATAAGATATACAAAGGACAGCTCGGGATATGTTAACTATATTGAAATAATTTTTGATGCAAACGGTGAATACAATAACAGTGTATATTCCGATACCTTGCCTGATGTGGATACGGAGTATAAGCATACCCAAAAAGGTATTTTGGCAGGTACTGTCGGCTATTACTCAAAAACAATCTCAAACACCAATCCTCTCGGAGCTACATCGGTAAAACCTGTTACATCAAATATTGCAAATATTTTTACAGGAGGTGCTCCAAGAATGTTTTTGGGATATGTCTATGACTTCTATAACGGATATATGACATACACGAACAAAGACCTGTACGCAGGAAAAACAGGTATGAATGAGGGCAGATATATTACAGAAACGCGAGGAATAAACGATCTTGGCCCTCTTGGAGTGGTTGAATATGACGGTAAAAACGTTACTGTGAGAAGGGGTACTGCTTCTGATGTGAAAAGCTATAGAGATTATCCGAATAATTTTTCGAGAGTGCTTGTTATTACAGCGTCCACCGACAGACGTTCATGCTTCATTATTAACGGTAGCGTAAAATAATGTTCAGCAGTCATTAAAATAAGTTATTATCTGCCGACGGGTTGCAAAACAGTCGGCAGAATGTTTGAAAAAAGAATGGGGTACAAAAATATGTGTATAATAAGAGACATAACAAATTGCATAAAAGGCGGTTATCTTGCAGTTATAACCGGAGATGATATGGACAAGGCACAGAGTGTCAGACTTGAGTCTGTGACAGACTCACAGGTATATGAGGTGCCGTGCGAAAACAAAACCTTTACAACGCTTACATTTAAAGTGCCTTTAGGTCAATACCGTCCGTATAAGGTGAGCGTTAAAACAGATGCCGGAATGAGCAATGAATATCTTATGAATATTCCGAAAATTAGATGGATTCTTGAGGACGGATTATATCCGGGCAAGGAACTCAGAATTATCGGACATGGACTTGCAGATATTGATTTGTATAATGAACGCTGCGGAACGGAAATAAACGGATACTGTAAATATATAGAAAATACCGATACGACAGTAACATTGAAGGGGAACAAGGAATATAAGCTTGAAATAAGCAATGTCAGCAACTACGAAATAAGGGGAAAGCTTCCGGCGGATATTGAGGAAGGAGATTACGATGTAACGGTAGTTCGTGCGGTTGCGTCCGAAAAATATAAAATTCATATCGGCAGAAAAAGTGAGTATCCGAATAAGGTATTTAATGTCCTTGATTACGGCGCAAAAGCAATCCCGTTAAGAGATGTATATTATACTCGGTTTTTCGATTCTTCCGATGCATTTCAGAAAGCCCTTGATGCAGCACATGAAAACGGAGGAGGAACAGTATTTATTCCTAACGGAAGATATTGTTTTAAAAAGAGTATAAGAATTTATCCGTTCACAAAGCTTTTGGGTGAGGATAAGGATAGAGTGTGGCTTGAACTGCCTAAGGGAATGAGCGGAGAAGACGGATGGGGTACTTTTGAAGAGGGAGAGAAAATATACACGCTTATAGCCGGTGACAGCGGTGATTTTACAATAGAGAATATAAATATTATGGGAGTATATTCACCCATGCTTATAGGCGCTCCCATGAGAGAAGGCGAGCCGGTTTACGGTGATGATATATATAACCGCACGCCGCTGTACTCAAATCTTCTTGACGATTCAAGAGACGCTGATAATGTAATTATCAGAAACTGCAATATTTTACAGGAACCGACTTTTCTTGAACACAGAAAAAAGAAAAACGATCCGTTTTATATGGGAGGCTATAATAACGGAACAAAGAAAATTGAAGAGCTTAACGAAAACTATTACGCAAGAATTGACGGGTGGACGGCAGTTGCCATAAAGGGAAGAAATATTTGTATCGAAAATAACAAAATACAGGGCGGCGGATCGTGTATAAGGCTTATGGGCGCCCAAAACACAACTCTGAGAAGTAATATTCTTTTAAGCGGAGACAAGGGAAACTGCTTTGGATTATTCTCAACAAGTTATAATCCTAATGAACACTGGACAAGGCAAATCAGAAATATTATCATGGAGGACAATATTTTAAAGCCAATGACAAATGTCACAAGAGGTATAATGTGGATAATGCAGGAGCATGGAAATTATTATATGAAGGGTAACAAAATAGACAGCTTCTATTATATGGCAGATAATGAGGGCTTTTGTTTCCATCTTTGGGGAGAGTATTACAGAATGAAGGTTATGGGCGGCTCGAAAACCATTAAAATAGATATGGACAGTCGTATTACGGAAGAAGCATATAAAGGACACCTGAATGAGGACGGAAGCTTCAAAAAGGATACCTTAAAGGGATATTGCTTCTATGTGGTTGACGGCAGAGGAGTGGGACAATACAGAGAAATAACCCAAAACGGTGCAGATTACGTTGTTCTTGACAAACCCCTTGACTGTGAACTTGATGAGAGTACAATAATCTCTATATCTAATATTAAAAAATTTGAGAATAATATTATTGTAGATAATGAAGTGAAAGAGTTGGGAAGAGGTATATATTATTGGGGCAGCTGCTGTAACGGTATTATTGACGGAAACACTTTGCAAAGAAACAGCGGTGTCTTGCTTGAGGATTTAAGCTTACATTATTCCGCAAGAAAAGGAAACTGGCAGCACGCAGGACATCTGTTTAATCAGATTATCAATAATAAAATGACAGCTCCGAGAGGCTTTTGCTCAAATTACGGTGTTGTGGGAGTGAGCGGAGGAACTGTTGCGGGAAGCACAACATCGGTTATTATAAGAGGAAATGTTTGTGAAGACGATACCGTGATTGTAGCTAAGCCAAGAGCAAAGGCTGATGACGGTCTGAATTATGCGGGTGTTGTTATAGAAAACAATATGTCAAAAGACTGTGAAATTGGCATAGAAGTTGATGAAAATGTGAGTGTTACACTTCATAAAAATGAGTTTGATAATGTAGAGAATGAAGTTGTGGGAAAAGGTCGGTATACCGTAGTAACCGATTAAGAATATTTATAGTCTTGAATAAATGAAAAATTGATAAAGAGGAAACTAAAATGAAAAAATATTTTTCAAAAATCAAGGGATATTATGCCGCGGTATTTGAAGTTCAGAATTTTTTGTGGAACAATGTATGTGAAAGTGCCAAAGAGCTTGGATATGATATTGATTTCAGAAAGGGAGACAGCGAGCTTCCGGCAGTGCATATTACATTTTATGACGCAATAAAACTGTGTAATGCCTTGAATGAAATATGCGGAATGAAGCCTGTGTATTATGCGGAGGGTAAGCCTGTAAGAAGCGGAAGAAATGATGAAATTGAGCTTGTCGGCAAGGGTATAAGACTGCCGTTTGAGAGCGAATGGGAATATGCTGCCGCAGGTGATAAAACAACAGCATATTTCTGGGGCAACGAGAAGGGTGACAATACCACAAACAAATATGCGTGGATGTATGGAATAAATGATGAAAACGCATTTTTGATAAGAAAACCGGGATTGAAGCTTGCAAATGAATTCGGATTATACGATGTGAGCGGAAATGTGTATGAGTGGTGCTTTGACAAATATACGGAATACAGAATTATGAAGGGCGGCTCGGTTGCGCTTGACAGTGTGCTGGAAACAAAATTCACATCTTTTGCACCGCCCGGAATTGAAGCGATTGATGTGGGCGTAAGACTGTTTTGTGATTTTGATGTTGATATGCCGGAGTTCCTTTTTGAAAAAGTCACAAAAGATACAGAATATGTAAATCATCAGTATGACTTTTTTGAACTGCTTGACAGGAATGACAAGGGAATCAGCGAGGTAATCAGGTTGTATGACGAGGGTGAATATGTTCGGGCAAAAAAAGAATATGTCAAAATACTTAAAAAGCGAGCTGAAAATGTAAGCTTTGATTACAGCTTTAACCTGCCTATTAAGATGGGATATATCGATAAAATAATGTCAATGCAATACAGCGATAATTGGTTTGACGGAAAAAATCACACCGATATTTTGTGGGGAGGTGTGTCATATGTGACACCCCTTGCGGAAAAATACAGATTGACCAAGGATAAAAAATATCTTGATAAATTCATATATCTTACAAATGCTACCGAGAATATGAAAAATGAATATGACAATCTCGAACCGGAAATGCTCAACCGAACAAGCGGCTCAGTTCCTGATTCATGGTATTACGGGCAGGGCTTTGATACGGGCGGAAGAGTGGGCGGAACCTGTACCATAACATTATCTATGTTGTTAAAATTTGTTGATGACTCGGATATAACAGATGAATTTGCGGAGGCTGTAATCAAGCACGCAGTCAGAGCGGTAACAGAGGATTTACCCTTTGCCATAAAGGATTCGAGAAGTGTTGTGCCTAATCAATCTATTGATAATGCAAAAATTTTGATATTTGCAGGGAATATACTATATGGATTTAAAGCATCAAAGCAGATTGAAAAACTCGGCTATGAGAGATTTGTTGCGGCGGTGGTCGGAAGATGCGCATTGCCTGACGGAACAGATATGGAGCAGAGCTATAATTACAATTTAGCCGCCTGCAATTGTCTGTTGGGTATAAAAAAATACTTCGGAAAAATCCCGGAAGAGCTTAAAACGGTTGAAAAAGCAGTAAAATACAGAATAAGGTTCTTAAAAAGCGTTTCATATCCGTACGGAGGACAGCCGGCTTCGGGAACAGCGTCGGGAACGTATCCTCCAAAGCTTTATGATGATATTAAAAAGCTGGAGAATTACAGTAATGTACATTACTCACGGCAGTTTGATAAGTTCAACTCGATTGATAATGAAAAGCTTGATGCTGCAAGTATTTGTTTCCCGTATTCGGGAACAACCGTTATGAAAAACACTTCAAAAGCCGATGCTGTATATTTGTGGCATTTTGCAGCACGTCCGGGAAACGGTCATGCAGTAGAAAATGTAAATTCAATTCAGCTTAGTGCATACGGAATGCCGATGATAGTCTCTGCCGGTGCAAGTACATATTCAAACCGTAGTTTTGTGCCGGAGGACCAGTGGAATATGATTGAAGATTATGAAAAGTATCAGCATTCTACAAATGGAGCAAATACGGTTTTGATTGACGGAAAAGGACAGGGAAGATTACGCTACGGTGAAAATAATACAGTAAAAAAATATGATGATTGTTGTGGTTACGGTTTTTACAGCGATGAATTTTTTGATTATTCCTGTGGCAAATATAGCGGAATTTATTATGATAATAACGGTGAGCTGAACGGTGAGCATATACGAGAGGTTGTATTTGTGAAAAAACATGGAGTGTTTATAGTTACCGATACCGTTAAGGCAGAAGGTGAGCATGAATTTACAGCAAAATACGGAATAATGCCGGAGGGGGCGCAAACAAGGGAAAACACAGTTGAAGAGGAGCTTTATCTTGCTTGCGGATATGCCGGCAATGAGGTAAAAATCGACGGAAATCACGTTTACACCGTAAAAAAAGCTGCACCGAACTTTGAACTTTACGCACCACAAAATATGGCGAAAATTAAATCACAGTATGGGGAATTTAACCCTTGCAGAGGATGGTTCAGAGGAGCAATAAGAAGCAGGGCTGTCGAAAAGCATGATGTGAATATAACATGGAGCGGAAGGAACGTTTCCAAAAATGTGACAGTGATAGGCGTTTCTCCGAACGAAAATATGCCGATAAAAAATATCATAGAGAAAAATGGTGTAATTGTGATAAATACCGATATAGGCTGTATTACAGTGTACAATGACAGAATTGAAGCAGAAAAAACATTCAGATACTCTGACGTGAAGATACCGACAAAATTTGAATGGGTGATACGCAATGGTAAAACGGTGCCGGATTATGGATTCTTGGAATAGAATGCCATGACGATGATTTTATGCTGTATTGTAATTAAGGCAGAGGCATTTATGCCTCTGCCTTAACATAAAATTTTCTGTTGCAAAAGGTGAATTTACAGAAAAAGTTTCAT
>JAXEIW010000122.1:0-4807 GCA_034101885.1 Clostridia bacterium
AATAAATATTTTGGTAGCAAAATATTTATTCATGGTGCAAGAATTTTTTGCAAAAATGCACAAAATCCTTGCACCAAAACAATTCTGAAACGCTTGTAAGCCGCTGTGCGGCTGCGTTTCATAATTGTTCAGCAGTCATTATATAAAAACCAAATTCCGCAAAACGAAGTTTTGCAATAAAAGTTTCGCTCAAGCCTTTTCAAAGGCTTGCAGGGGTGCAGGGGACAGAGTCCCCGCAAAAAAAACACGCAAAAAACACGCAAAAAAATACGAAAGGGGATAAAAGACGTGGCAAAACTGTGGGGAGGACGATTTCAGAAGAATACCGACGCGAAGGTCGACGACTTCAACTCGTCCATACGCTTTGATAAACGAATGTATAAACAGGATATAAGGGGCAGTATTGCCCATGCCGCCATGCTTGGTAAGCAGGGGATAATACCGAAGGAGGACTCCGAGAAGATAATAGAGGGACTGAAAGAAATATTGTCGGAAATCGAGGCGGGGAAGGTCAGCTTTGATATTGACGCAGAGGATATACATATGAATGTTGAGAAGCTTCTTACCGAGAAGATAGGCGAAGCGGGAAAAAGACTGCATACGGGCAGAAGCAGAAACGATCAGGTGGCGCTTGATATACGAATGTACCTTATGGAGGAAATTGACGAAATTCACGCAATGCTTAAACACCTGCTTGAGGTGCTTGTTGAGATAGCAAAAGATAATACTGAAACAATAATGCCGGGTTATACCCACTTGCAGAAAGCACAGCCGATAACCTTTGCGCATCATGTTATGGCATACTATGAAATGTTCAAAAGGGACGTTTCAAGACTTTCCGATTGCAGAAAAAGAATGAATGTAATGCCCCTTGGCTCGGGTGCGATGGCGGCTACCACCTACCCGTTGGATAGGGAGTTTGTGGCGGAACAGCTGGGTTTTGATGATATTACATATAATTCTCTTGACGGCGTTTCGGATAGGGATTTTGTCATTGAGCTTGCCGGCGTGCTGTCGGTTGTGATGATGCACCTTTCGAGATTTTGCGAGGAACTTATATTGTGGTCGAGTAATGAATTTTCCTTTGTGGAAATGGACGATGCGTTTTCTACCGGCTCGTCAATAATGCCCCAAAAGAAAAACCCCGACGTTGCGGAGCTGATAAGAGGAAAAACGGGACGTGTGTACGGGCATTTGATGGGACTTCTTACCACAATGAAGGGCATACCTTTGGCATATAATAAGGATATGCAGGAGGATAAAGAGCCTATATTTGACGCGGTTGATACCGTGAAGCTGTGTTTGCCTGTTTTCTGTGATATGATAGCAACGATGAAGATTAATAAAGATAATATGCGAAACGGTGCAAGGGGCGGATTTACCAACGCAACCGACTTGGCAGATTACCTTGTTAAAAAGGGAATGGCATTCAGAGAGGCTCACGGCGTTTCGGGCAGAATGGTGTATTATTGCATTGAAAATAATAAGAGCCTTGACGAATTGAGCATTGAGGAAATGAAAAGCTTTTCCGATATTATTGACGTGGACGTGTATGACGCAATCAGCCCGGAAACCTGTGTAAACGGCAGAAAAATACCGGGAGGCCCCGCAAAAGAAACGGTCGAGAGAGCAATAAAAAAAGCGGAGGAATTTATCAAAACATTAAAATAACACACGTCATTAAATTATGCATGAAATTAAGCTTTAACGTGTGAAAAATCTGATGTTTGTAAAGATTGTACAAAAAAAAATTTTAAATGATATAACTTTAACAAAAGTAAAATCTTTTGTTTGGAAAGTACTTGCAATTTAAATTTAAATAGTTTATAATGTGTGTTAAGTGAATGTGGAGTGTTGGTTTCTAATATGAGGTTTCGGAGGTGCAGAGGTGTACTTTGCACGCTATATCAGAACCTTGTTTCAGAACATCATTATTAAGCGGGAAATGTAAACTAAAATGTACAGAAGACCTTTTAGGTCGTGACATTGTTTATCTACACGGGTCAGGCTGTGAATGTAGGTGTACGAAAGTACAAATGGTTGTCAATGTATCAAAGTGTGAAGTGTAGTAAACGGGCGCCTGTACGTGTGAATGTAGAGAGTGCAGGCGCGTCTTTACTATAGCAGTGTAAGTTAAGATGCAAAATATGTGTGAAGGTAAAGAAAGCAAAAAAAACGATTTATAAAGCTTATTTTTCGTGCTTAATAGAGGTGTACGGCAGGCAAAGGGCAAAATACAGACAGGGAAGCTTTATGTTAGATACATAAAAATTTTTTTCAAGCAAAAAGAGAGAGGAGAAAGAAAAAATGAAAAAATTTAAAAAACTTATTGCCGGATTGTCAGCAGCTGCAATGGCAATGACAGTTGGCGTTTCGGCATTTGCTGCACAAACAGGTAAGGCAACAGCATCATACGAAAACGGATATGTTAGATTGTCCAATACAAGCGATATTAATGCTACAAATCAATGGACGGTTGTTATTATTCCTAAGGCAAAGCAATTATCTACTTTATCAGACAGCGATTTACTTTATATCAACCAAGGTACAGATGCTGAACCTTTCTGGACAGGTACAATAACCACAAATGCTGATAGCACAACAACAGTATCAGGCGGTATGGGCGTAAAGGGCGGCACATTACCTGATGGTGATTATATTGTAAGAATCGGCGGCGAAACAATTACTGATGCAAGTAAAGTTATTGAAATAGCTTTAACTGTTGGTGGAGGAGAAGTTACATATTATTATGGTGATGTAAACTTCACGGGTGGTTATCCAGATTTGGATGATGCTATTGAAATAATTAATTATACACTTTGGGAAGCATCTGTATTTGATGATGAAAATCCACAAAGATTTGTGCTTGGAAACATTACCGCAGACAGAGAAACAAACGATGCAGTTGATCTGGATGATGCTATCGAGATAATCAACTATGTTCTTTGGGAACCAAGCACACTTGATGAATTAATACCTATTGAATAATTTTAAGGAGGAATAAACATGAAAAAAATAATTTCATTATTGTCAGTAATTGCTGTAATGTTTTCAATGATTACTACAGTTGCTTTTGCTGCTGACAATGAGGTTGTATTCACTGAAAAAAATAAAACAGCAAATTCAGTCGATATAGATTTATCTGTTACGACTACATATGCTGATATTCAATCTATTGCTATGTTCTTAGACATGGACGAAGTTTTAGGAAAAGGTGCTACAGTAACTGTAACTAGCGCTGCTGCTACATTGAAATATGTTGCTGCAAATAAAATGGTATCTGTTGCATTTGCTCCAACAGATGGCTCTTTATATACATCTGGAACTGTATTAGGAACTATTTCTCTTACAGGAATATCTGATGATTTTTCAATTGCATTGAAACCGAAAACTGCTAGAACAACTACTAAAATAACTAGTAAGGCATCTGGAGTTCTTACTGAAACAGGTGTGTTTGACACAGCAGCTATTGGTACTTCTGTAACTATGAAAACAGAAGAAACCTACGGCACACCTATTACAGAGGGTACTTATAAAGACAAGACATTGTACTTCGATACCAAGACAATGACATTCGTATTTGGTACACACAAAGGTGTATTAATCAAGAAGGGTTCTGAAGAAAAGAAATTCGGATTGAAGTTCTTCGAAGATAAAGGCGTTGAGGCTACGCCTGGTTCATCAATGACATTTACAGCCGGTGTAATAGACGAAAACGGCGCTACTAAAGGCACATACGAATTTAGTTTGATAAATGAATAAGGAAAGGTGGAGTAATAACTATGAAAATTTATGAAAAGCCAATGGCAACAATTGAAAAACTTGACGTTATGGACGTTATCACTTCAAGCGATCCTGTAAACAAAACAGAAACAGGTCTTTCGAATGCAATCACGGCTTCCGGAGTTGCAGGCGAGACAATCGTTTTTCAGTGGTAATTTGTTTAACAAATTCAGAAGAGGCATTTCTGCCTCTTCTTTTTTTACAAAAAAATCCGCCTGCTCCCGGCCGGAACGGCGGCTTGAAATTTTTTTTGTTTTTGCCTGTTGACAAATAACCTATTATGATGTATAATATAAATAGAAAAAGGCAAGACCTCAAACGGTTATGCCCGGAAATCAGTAGTTATTACAACAACCGTTCCTGTGCAAGAGGGGCGGTTATTGTGCTTTTATAGAGAATAGTATCAAAACAATGATTACTACAATAACTGTTGTAAACAGCTTTTTTCTCATATGTACAATGCTTACTTTTCATAAGCATCCCTCCTTTCACAGACTCAGCCTAAAGGGCTTGTATGTAAAGGTGGGCATAACCGCCGGTGAAATCACCGTTAAGAAATCTTGCCTTATCGGATTTATCCGACAAGTATATTATATACTATTTTCAGATATTTTTCAAGTAAATTTGCAAAAGTTTTGTTTTTTTATTTTTAAAATACTTGTTTCAGATATTTTTCAAGTAAATTTGCGTTAATATTCAGGTACAAATTATTGTTTATAACAATGTTTGAGCAGTATTATTTTTATGCAAGCTAAACAATAATAACTAAACTTCCTTGACTGTTGTTTAAAAAAGAACGCAAAACTCGAACCGCCCAATCAAAGAGCATAGTCTAAAGGGGGCAATGCATTTTGCGAGTTGCGCAACTGCAAAGCAGTTGGCGCGTGTTTGAGCTATGGAATACTGATACGGGTGTGAAACCCAAAAGGGGATACATAAGGGGAACACCTTATGTGCCTTTTGGTACTTTTGGGCAAACAAAAGTACAACGGTTTCAACATCGGAAATTACAGATAACAAAAAT
>JAXEIW010000123.1:0-3782 GCA_034101885.1 Clostridia bacterium
CCGTTTTACTGTCCTTCAGACATATATTGTATTTTTATTATAACATAAAATAAAAAAAAATTCAATATAGATTATACTGCCGAAACATGCTAAGTCACAGCCGTACTTCCGGCAGTAAGTAAAAACAATACCAGTGCTGTCCTCGAAACATCTTATCCGCTGTTTGTGAACAGTTGCAAGATATTTGCATTTCAAATTACATTTCATAACTTGTCCTGCTATGGCGGAATCAAACCGCCGTTGTATTCTTTTCCTTTTCTTCTTTTTCCTTTGCTTCAAGCATACGGTAATAAGCCGGAAGCATTATCTGTCCTAATTCCTGTAAGTTTTTTTCACGTTCCACAGGGTCCGCATTAGGATTTCTGTATGATATAACCGTAGCTCCGTTGGGATCGTGTGTAACTGTTTTTATCCAACCTTTCGGCAGTGCATCTTCCAAATTAAAAGCCATAAAAACACCTCCTTTATTGCTATTATATTTCGGCTGTAATTTGTCCTATTCTGCAAAATTAATCTGTAATAATCAATACTGTTGCATAGCTGTCTGTAACGTCCATAGCTTCGGCAAGTTCTTTTTGTGTTATATTTTTGTCTACAAGCCCATGTTTAATATTTTTGTCACCGATTTGGTTCTGTTCTTATCGTAAAATTTAAAGGTTACTATTCAGGTATAAATTATTGTTTAGATGTGTAATTATTTAAAATAACAAGTGTTAATCCGCTGATTTTTATTGCCTACAACGTTATATGTTGAAATATATGTACTTTTGTTTGCCCAAAAGTACCAAAAGGCACATAAGGTGTTCCCCTTATGTATCCCCTTTTGGGTTTCACACCCGTATCAGTATTCCATAGCTCAAACACGCGCCAACTGCTTTGCAGTTGCGCAACTCGCATAACGCATTGCCCCCTTTAGACTATGCTCTTTGGTTGGGCGGTTCAAGTTTTGCGTTCTTTTTTAGACAACAGTCAAGGAAGTTTAGTTGAATTGTTTAGCTTTTATGGAAATAATGCTGCCAACACACAGTGATAAACAATAATTTATCCGCATAGGTGAATAGTAACATTTAAAGTCGAAATATCCGTTTTTTCGTATTTTTTTATTGACATTTTCCTCCTTCTATGATATAATTGAGTTAAATAATTAACTTACTGAATTATACGCTATTGCAGATGAAAAAAATTTGGAGGTTTACCATTTTCCTTTGCACCCCGTAAAATCGATGTCAGTGTCGGGAGCTATAGGCATTGATGTAGACAGCATAAAAAACAGTGCAGAGTAAAAAGAGGCTCTTGCGCATGAACTCGGTCATTGCATAAAAGGCACATTTTACACAGGCGCATCGCCCTATGAACTGCGTAGCCAAAAAGAATATATAGCCGACAAATGGTCAGTACAAACCCATGTCCCTTTCAATAAGCTTTTGCAGGCGTTGAAAAAGGGGATAAATGAGGTGTGGGAGCTGGCAGAACATTTTGAAGTCCCCGAAACTGTTATCAAAAAAGCGGCAAAACTGTATGAAAGCCGTTTGTTGACGATTGGAAATATAGAGGAATACGAATGTATATAAATTAGTAAAATATTATACGAAAGAAAAGAGGTATATGAAATGGAAAATGAAAACATTAATATTACAAAGGAAGAAAATACACCACCCAAAATGGAAGAAAATACACCAACAATAGAAAAAAATACAACCACAACAAAAGAAAAGCATACACCCCCAAAAACTATCGCAGATAATTTTAGAGATTTAATTCGCAATTATCCAATCGTTGTTTTGTTCATTGCAATTATTGCCGCATTCTATATAGGTGTGCAATTTCAAACAGTAATGTCTGTAGATATTAATGAATACAACAAAGTTAAAACAGGACTTGAAACAAAAGAACAAGAATATACCACATTGCAAAATGAATATAACGCATACAAAGAAAAAATGCAGCCTTATGAAGAAATACAATTAGTTGATGCTCAGTATAAAGCGGAACAAGAAAAACAAGAATTGGCGCAAAAGAAAGAGGCTGAAGAAAAAGCCGCAGCAGAAGAAAAAGCACGAAAAGAAGCTGAGGAAGCAATGGGCTATGAAACAGGTATAACCTTTGATAATTTAGCAAGAACACCAAATGATTATATAGGTAAGAAAGTCAAATTTAAAGGTAAAGTTGTTCAAGTCGTTGAAGGTGATACCGAAACACAAATCAGATTGGCTGTAAATGGCAATTATGACAAAATAATATTTTGCCGAGTGCCAAAATCAAAAACTGTTTCCACAAGAATTTTGGAAGATGATTATATTCATATAATGGGTGTTTCTAATGGTCTGATTAGTTATCAGTCAACAATGGGCGGCACAATTACAATTCCCGATGTGTCTGTAGATGATTGGGGACAATCATAAAATAAATGTGATACATACAAAAGAAAAGAGAGATTATATATGAGTTTGCGTTTTAGAAAAAGCATTAATTTAGGAAAAGGATTCCGCATAAATTTTAATAAAAAAAGTGTCGGTGTATCTTTTGGGACAAAAGGTGCGCGTATGTCGATAAATTCTAAAGGGCGTGTTACACGTTCTGTAGGAATACCCGGAACAGGTCTTTACGATGTAAAAACAACCAATTTAAACAAAAGCACCAATAAGAGTAATAATACTACTGAACACAGCGGCAATATTCCGCAAAGTACCACACCGTCTATATCCAATAATAATGCACCAAATCGTAAGCCGTCACTTATAGAGCGGATATTTAATCATGTACCGGGATATAGAACACGCACGGATAAAAACATGGTAATAGCAACTGTTTACTATATGTTGACATTAATAATGGCTGTTTTTATGACAGATTTATTTATGTTTGCTCTTGTTATGATGTGGTCTGTTCCTTTTGTGGTATTTTCTGTTATTGATACCATAAAATCAAAAGAAGCTAAAAAAATTATACCGGTGCCTATATGTTTGTTTTTGTTAATTTCTTCCGCTATGAGCGTAGAAGTAGCTCCAACCCCGGAAGAAATACACTTGAACAATCAAGAAATATTATTTGAAGATATTAATCAGGAAAAATCAATATCATACAACGTTGTTCCGCAAAATGCGGATAAAACAAACATAGAATTAATAAGCAGTGACGCTGATATTGCTTTTTTTGAAGGTGATACCCTCCATTCTAAGTCGGAAGGTAAAACAACTATATACGCCGCTTTAAAAAACAGCGATACGAAAAGCGAAGAAATTCATGTTGTGGTTAAAGATAAGGAAGCAGAAGCAAAAAGAGCAGAAGAACAGACAAAGCGTGAGGCTGAGGAAAAAGCTAAAAAAGAAGCAGAAGAAAAGGCAAGAAAAGAAGCAGAAGAACAGGCAAAACGGGAAGCAGAAGAAAAAGCAAAACAAGAAGCAGAAGAAAAGGCAAGACAAGAAGCTGAACAAAAAGCTAAACAGGAAGCCGAAGAACAGGCAAAGCAGCAAGCCGCTTCACAAGCCGCAGAACAGCAAAAAACAGGAAATACAGCTGTTAATGAATCGAGCAGTAGTGAAACTGTTTATATAGGTAATACAGGAAGTAAGTATCATAGAGCATCGTGCAGCACTCTTAAAGGTAAAGGACACGCAATTTCATTGTCCGAAGCATTAAAGCAAGGTCGTGAACCATGTAAACGCTGTAACCCTTAATAATGCAGAAGAAATGTCATATAACAAAACAAAGAAAGATGATTATGATGTCAATTAAGTGTAAAGTCTTTATCCAAAAGGAAGATAATTGGTATGTTGCAACTG
>JAXEIW010000124.1:0-13473 GCA_034101885.1 Clostridia bacterium
TTCGGATATTGAAAAAAGAATAGATGAAAGCAAAGAGGTAACAAAAATTAAATTCCCAAATGAATTTAACAGCTTTACCAATGTACAAAAAACTTTATATTTTACAAAAATTGCCGATAAGGATTATGAAACGGTGAGCGACTTGCAGAAGGCTCTTGATAACATGATTGAACCGATATTGAGTATTAAGAGCAGTTCAAAGGCTGTGATTCAAAGTAAGTATCGGGAAATTATTGAAAATCCGGTGAGATATGCCTTTGCACAGTACAAGGACTATGTTTACTCTGTTGAAAGCTCCAAGGTAGTGATAATAGATTTTTCAACCGATAAAGAAAATCCTGTTGTGGTTGAAAATCCGGACAATGAATATTTAAAGGTCGGGACAAATAACAATTCACGAGTAAACAGGTACACATACCAGGAGGACGGTTATCTTTATGTTTATTCAATGACGGGAATGATAAGAAGATTTTCTCTTGAAGATCCGTCAAATCCGCAATATGTAAAGGATTATACATACGGCGGCGGAGTTGTCAGCTGGATGGATGTAAATGGAGATTATTTGTATGTAAACGCCGAGGGAAGGCTTGCAGTTGTTAACCTCGAAACGGGAGAGTACAAAAAAACGGATTTTGGGTTAAATACATTCAGAAGCTACGGAGATTATATTTATGCAATAAAATCCGGAAAAGTTGAGGTATATTCGATAGAGGACAGAATGAATCCGTCGCTTGTCGGATCAAAGGCAATGACTTATACGGCAGACGGCACGGAGAAAAACAGAATTCCTTCGGATATTGAATATCTTAACGGGTATGTTATGATTACAAATTACGGAAAAAACGCACAGACATATGATTTGTGGCTGCTTGACGTAAGTGAACCGGATAAAATACAGGAAAAGGAATTTATAAAGTATAGTGGTAATGATTCTTTCAGAAGAATCGGATATATGGAAATAAAAAACGGATTGCTTTTTGTAGGCGATGTGGACACACATATTCATGTGTTTGATGTTACTGCACTTCCGTACATTGAGGAAATTACTGACTTCTCTTCACCGAGTGTTAATCATTATATACTGTCGGTTTCGGATTGTGATATATATGCAAAAACCGGTGGAAGTGTCAGAAGGTATTCATATAATGTCGATAATCTTGAACTTAATGATGCGAATATTACCCAAAGACCTGTTAAGGTTACCGGAAAGGCAGCCGGAAGCAGCAAGGTTGAAGTTTCTCTCGGTACAATGACAAAAATTGCAGAGGTTGCAAGAGATGGAAGCTTTGAAGCAGAATTTGACGATGATTTTGTTCCGAACGGCAAATATACCGCAAAAGCAAAGCTGTGCAACGGAAGCGAAACGGAAAAAACGGCAGAAATAAATATTAATCTGACACCGAGAATAGAGGTTACGGAAAATTATTCCGCAGGGAATGAAAGTATATCTGTCAGAAATGCAGTTGACACTTTTGAAGGAATATTAATAACCTGCGGAATCAAAAACGGGGCAATGAATTCTTGCAGCATTGCACGTGAAAATGTGGGAGAAAGCTGCGTAATAACAAACAGTTTGAGCGCGTATGCGGATTGCGATACGATAAAATCATACCTGATAAGGAAAACTGACAGCGGATATGTGCTTGTATGGGAAGGCAAAGCATACGGAAAAGCAATTGAAGAGGTTGGCGCAAACGATGTTGAAACAAAGAACGGAATCAGTGTATCAACGGACGTTGAGCATGCCAAAAAGCAGGTTGTTGTAAATGTAGGTTCCGATAAGGCAATCGGAAGCGTGTTGGCTGTAGTATTGAAGCCGGGCTTTAATGATATTTCGGAAACAAGCATTGAATATATAGGTACAGGCGTGGTAAGAGATTCAAAGGCGGCAGTAGGGTTCTGTTTAAATTCCTCCCATGAAAATACCGATTATTCGGTTTTGGTAAGCGTAAAGGGGGACGGAAAGTATCTTTACGGTTCTGATAAATTTAAGTATTTCGGACCGGAAACGCTTAATCCTATCTTTGAACAGATCAAAAATGCCAATGACGGGAATATTGAAAGCATTTTGCGGGATAATCAGGATAAGCTTTCGATAGATCTTTCGGAGAACAGCGATTATGCGGCTTTGGAGGAAAAATATAAAAAGGTTGTGTTATCGGCTGTAATAGGAAATGATTATATCGAAAAGGGAAGTACACAGCTTAAAAATGATTTTAACGGAACGGTTAAGGAACAGACTGCATGCAGTGCGGTGAATAATGCCGAAAATATTGACGAGCTTGTTGATGTCTTTGAAAATCATTCTGTACTTGAAATCGATATTAATAAAAACGGATATATTTCAAAGCTTAATGACGAAGCAAAGGGTAAGCTTTATGCGCGTATGTGCAATAAGGATTATACAAGGGCAGAGGATATTAAAAACGATTATATATCGGGGTCTGCTTTGGAATATGTAAATCAGACGCCGTATGACGTATTAAAGCCTGTTATAGAAGCTGTTGCCGTTGATTTAAATTTGACCTTTGACAGCAATTATAAATTGCTTGAAAAAAATTCATTGTATTCAAGCTATATGATGAAAGAAATTAACACCAAGAAGGATTACAAAACAAGAGTTGAACTGAACGATGCTATTGCCGCAGCGGCTAAATATGTATATAAGAATTATTATGAATCCGGCAACGGTGCAGGAAACGGAGGTTCTTCATCGAGCGGCGGCTCCTCATCGGGAGGAAATTCCGGTTATCCGGCTTTTTCGAAAGATGACGGAAATATGCAGCAGACAAATACCGGTAAGAAAGCTTTTTCCGATTTGGAAAGCGTTCAATGGGCAAAAGAAGCAATAAATGCTTTGGCTGATTACGGTATTATTTCGGGAAGAAACGATGAATGCTTTGCACCTCTTGACAATATAACCCGTGAGGAATTCACAAAGCTTGTTGTTCTTGCCTTCGGTTATCCGGTAAAGAAAAACAGTGAAAACAGATTTACAGATGTTTCTTCGGAAAGATGGAGCATTGATTATATCGGTGCCGCATATGAAAACGGAATTATAAACGGAGTGTCGGAAACGGAATTTGCACCGACCTCAAATATAACAAGACAGGACATGATCGTAATGCTGTACAGAATACTTAAAGATAAGGGTATTAAGGACAGCAGCTCCGAAATCAATTTTGAAGATTCGGAGGATGTTGCGGGATATGCCGCAGAGGCTGTCGGCAGTCTGTATCGGTTAGGTATAGTAAAGGGTGTTGACGAAAATCGTTTTGCACCGAAAGAAAATGCGAACAGAGCAATGGCGGCACAGCTGATTTATAACTGTATGAATTATGTGCAGAGATAAATAGATTTCAGAAAGGTAAGTAAAACTATGATTAAAAAGAAATTAGTATCATTGGCAATGGTTGTTTGTACTTTTGTTTATACATTTTCATCATTCACGTTCCCGGCAGAAGCCGGGGACGGAAAAGATGATATAACCATGCTGAATGCATTCGGTTTATGCACGGATAAGAAAGCGGATGATGTTATTACCAGGGCAGATATGGTAAAAACAATTGCCGATATGTATTTTCCGGAATACAATATTAATCAGGAATCAACCGGTTTTTCCGATGTTCCGAAATCGCATTGGGCTTCGGGTTATATAAAGCAGGCATATGAAGCCGGTATAATCAGAGGATATGACGAAAGATTTTATCCCGATTACAATATTACCGTGCTGGACGCCGCCTGCATATTGTTAAATGCTGCCGGTCATTCGGTTAATGCGGAATATAACGGTGATTATACACAAGGATATATAAAGCTTGCGGCAAAATATAAGCTTTTATCAAATATTAAAAAGAGCTATAATGATGAATTAACATATGCGGATTTGGAAAGGATTTTTGTAAAATATCTGGAAATGCCGTTTGGAAAAATAGAGTGGAAAAACTCAACGGCGGTATATACAACCGATTCGTCAGAAACGGTTTTGTCCGAGGTGTTTGAAGCAGAAAAAATAAAGGGACGCATAATCGGAAATGAAAAAACATTGTTGGTAAGCCCGAGAGATAAAGCAGAGCCTGTAATTACCATTAACGGTATTGACTATATTGATGAACAAAGAATGTTTCAGCAGTATCTCGGATATAATGTGACAGCATATGTAAAAGAGGATGAGGATTCCGATTGGTATATATTGTATGCCAATCCTCTTGATACAAACGTATGCGTCACCTCGAATTTAGAGGACGTTTATGTTGATGAGGAATATGTATTCATTGATATGCCGGACGGACGTGAAAAAAAATTAAATTTAAGCAAAAGAGCAGATCTTATTTTTAACGGAGTTAATCTTATTCCGTGGAAAATAGATATGCTTGAGGATTTAAAGGGCAGTGCAACTTTCCTTGATTATGACAATGACGGGAAATATGATGTGATTTTTGTTGACGCTTATGAAAATTATTTTGTGGATTCTGCCGGATCAATTACATATACAATAACCGATAAGCTTGGAAAAGAGCCTATTGTGCTTGATCCCGATGATGATAAATTGTTTTATACAATAAAACAGTTTGGAATTGACGTTCAAATTGGGGACATTAAAGAATGCAGCATTTTGACGGTAAGAAAAACGGCAAATATTTCGGGAATAAGATATATAGACATTGAAGTTTCGGAAGACTTTGTGAAAGGGACAGTAAAAGGCAGAGATTCCGAGTGGATAAAAGTAGGAAATCAAACCTACAGATACGATAAAGAGCTCAGCGATGCTTTATCCGTAATTACAGAGGGTAAATTCTATATGGATATTTACGGTAATATTGCCGGTGTAAGCGATTTGATGAACTCGGATGCCGCAAAAGAATATTCCGGTGTTTTTTATAAAGCCATATATGATGATACAGATGATACGACAGCGGTATGTATAGTGGATTTAAGCGGTAAAGTACAAAAGCTTAAAACAACGGAGAAAGTAAGATACATTAAGGGTAGTGAGAACAAAAGGATTGAAGCGACAAAGCTGTTTGACGATATACAGTTTTCTCATGATGACGGATTTACGGTACAGCTTATTCAATATAAAACAAATTCAGAAGGATTAATTGACACCATAACGGCGGCGGTAGACTGCTCAAACGGAATAGTAGGCGGTGCAGGAAGAGATATTAAAAATTTTTCGCTTGACATAAGAATGAATGATTCATATATAAGAGCGCAGAGCGGACAGCGTCTTTACACTTCAGCCTCCGATGCATTACCCAAAATGTGCTATGTAAGCTCAAAAACCAGTATGCTTATTCTTCCCAGGTCTATTATGGAAGGAACTGTATTGGAGGAGGATGTACTTGTAAAAACAGGGACTCAATTCAGTGAAAGAAAGGATCACGGATATGCAGACGGCAAA
The DNA here is from genome assembly GCA_034101885.1 of Clostridia bacterium. Lineage (GTDB taxonomy): Bacteria > Bacillota > Clostridia > UBA1381 > UBA1381 > RGIG1988. The sequence continues at coordinate 5,405 of JAXEIW010000124.1, forward strand.
TTTTATTCCTCTGACGGACTTGTATATGACTGCGGAGAAACAAATGTAGCATCGGTAATTCTGTTGTTTAAGGATGATACAAGAGATTATGTAAAGAATGCCGTTTGGAGCTCAGATACCGATTGCTTTATTGTTTCAAAGGCAGAAACAGTAATAAACGAAGCTGATGAAATTACCTGCAGCCTTATCGGCTCAAGAGGAAAATCAAGAGAGCTTAAGGTTGAAGCAACGGGAAAATTCGGATATGAGGACTGTAAGAATGTTAAAGACGGAGATATTTTAAGATGGTACGGAAATTACGGTCTTGGAAAGCTTTATTGGGCACAGAGAGTATTTACTCTTTCGGACGATGACAATGAAGATATACTTCACTTGTCGGACAGAAAGAAAAGTTTGAATTTCAATACTTCAAGCACAGAGGATACATCATATGCCATAGGCGAAATTGTAGCAAGCGATGACATGTCCGTTATGATTGATGCAAACTACTCAAGCGGTTACAGAACATATTTTCCGCAGAGCTGGACAAATATTGTCATTATGGATATTACCGGAAAAAATGTTGTTCTGAAGGATGGGACAATGAAGGATTTAACACCGGGGGTAACTGTTTTCTGCAATGCAATGAATCATCAGCTTAGAGATATTGTTATAATTAAGGAGGATTAACGGATGAGGGAAAAAATATCAAAACTGCTTACTTGTATAATGTTGTTAAACTGCTGCATTTTCACCGATTACGTCAAGGCGGCAGAGGTAACAGAGCCGGAGATGCCTGAGTTCAGAAATCATGATACCGTTAAATATGAGGTTACGGGTGAAGCAGAAGAAATTTTGGACTTTGAGGGAGAATACCTTACCGAAGCAAAATCCGCATCCGGTTATTCATGGAATATCGAACCGGTTATTTTCCGTACCTCAGAGGCGGTTAAGCCGGGTGAAGTATTCTATTTATACGGTGAAGGATTAACCAAAAAGGATATGCAGATAGCCATTGAAGCGGCAAACGGCAATGCGCCGTCAGAGCTTCCGGGCGAGAACGCGTATTATGTAGATCCTGTTCAGACAGATGAGGACGCACAGTTTGCCGCGATTGAGCTGCCGGAGGAAATAGAGGCCGATACTTATTTTGTGTGGGTAAAAAATCAATACGGCTGGTCGGACGGCGTAAAGCTGAATGACGCAAGATGTGAGTTTTTAGCCGAAAATGAGATGTCATTGGGAATTACAAACAGAATATACGGAAAAAATCTCGATCAAAGCGAGTTTGGAGGAAAAGGACAGACAACGGTTGTAATATCAAATGAAGAACACAGCTACAAACTCCCGGTTTACAGCGTTAATCCCTTTTCGGTGGAATTTGGAATGCCGGAAAATGTAATTACGGGCGAATACGAAGTTTTTGTTTCAAACAATGACGGAAAAACATACACAAAGGTATCTTACTACAAATCAAATAAACTGACGGTTTATGAAAAGTGTGAAGATCCGTTTGATTTAAGAGTCGGCTGGGCGAGAGAATTTAACTATGATTTATCTCTTAATGTAAAGGACTTCGGCGCTGTAGGTGACGGAGTAAATGACGATTTGCCGGCAATTCAGGCTGCAATCGATAAAGCAAGCGAGCTGGGCGGAGGAATAGTTTATATTCCGAACGGTATCTACAGATGCGTCGGAAACGGTACTGTAAAAATAAGGGATTACGTTGTTCTTGCCGGAGAAAGCCGTGACGGTACTGTTCTTATGGATTCCTATGACGGAGATGATAAGAGCAGCACACAGTTTATAGCTTCGGCAGACGCACCGAATTCAATCGGAAGATACGGTTTTTATAATTTTACAATTAAAAATGACGAAAGGACAGCAAACCATCCGGATTGTTATTTGTGGATCGGAAATGACTGGGGCGCAAGATCGGCTTACAGAAAAATAGCAAAATATATGTTTGTCAAGGATGTGAATTTTGTAAGTGAAATGATACATCACGGCAAAGGCAGAGGTATGGGAATTGTTATGATGGCCGATTCTCATGCAATAATTGATGGTATAAACAGCTTTGGTCATGCTATGGGAATAAATACCGCCTATGTTGATTTTTTGCAGGAAAGAAATAACGACAACTACACTGTTGCCGGATATATGCATGGTATAGGCGTATGTCAGACAATTGAAAATAATTACATTTACAGATACGGAAAGGATTATTATCATGCAGGAACCCTTTCAAACGGCGAATCGGCAAGGAATAGCTATGTAAACAGTCAGGGTATTTTTGCCAGAGGACCTGCGTATGTTGCATACAACAGCATAAACCATACAAGTATGGATTATGCAAATGACGGTGAGGCAATCTGTACGGAATGTGCCGGAGGAGGTACGAAGCTGTACGGAAGTGTTGTATCATCAACCGAAAATAAAATGACAATCAATGAAATAGGCGGCAACGGACAGCAGATAACTCAGCATAATGTCGCGATGATGGGGGGAGGCACCGGAAATTCCGGTGCGGCAACCCTTTATAACTGGGACTATACAAGACCGATGTGGGGGGACTATTACTGCGTTACCATAGTTAAAGGCAGAGGTATGGGACAGTACAATTATATCAAAAAGGCAGATCCCGTTTCAAAAACCTTTGAGCTTGTATACGATTGGAAGATAAAGCCCGACTCAACAAGTAAAATTGTTGTAAATTCAATTTCGGAATCCTTTATTATGTATAAAAACGATACTCAAGAGGCATTGAAGGGATATTGGATATACGGAGATACCATGGGATGTGTTGCTGCGGAAAATACAGGAACGGAAATGGAAGGCGTTTTGATTCATGCCGCAATGAATCAGAGAGTTCCCAATTACAGATTAAATTATTATGTAAGGGTTGATAATAACAAATTTTCAAAGAGCGCTTATTGCGGAGAAAGAATATGCGGAATAGGATTAATATTTGACGTTGCGTATTCGGAATTTGAAAATGTTGTGCTTGATTATGCAATAGATATAAGAGGAAACGGCATTTATGACGCAAATGAGAAATATCCGGACAGACATATTACGGAAGCGCCTGACAGAAGCGGAATTGCAATAACACATAAAATAAACAATGCCAATGTGGAGAACTTTCCTATTTTGGCAAAAGCTATACATATTGCAGGAAACACCGTGAAAAATTCAACACACGGTCTGTCCTTGGGAGGATATTCGTCAAACACAGACGGGGTTCAGGCACCTCTTATAGGTTATGTGATTCTTGACGGAAATGAATTTACGGATAATGAAATTAACATGAAATATTCGGATATTCCGTATATGATTATGAAATAAGGCGGTTATGACATTGAATTCGGAAAAAGACATTATAAAAAAAATCGAGCTTGTTGCCGAGCATGTAAAAAGTATTAAAAATTCCTCTCTGAACGAGGTCTGCAAAATAGGTATAATAGATATGCAGAATTGGGAATGGGCACAGGGTGTGGGAATTTACGGAATGTACAGATATTATGAATACACAAAGAATAAAGAACAGCTTGATTGGATAACAGATTGGATGAAAAGGCATATAGAAAACGGACTGCCCGAAAAGAACATAAATACTACTGCGCCGCTTTTGACGCTTACATATCTTTTGGATTATCTGAAGGATAGAAAGTATTTTGATTTGTGCGAAGAATGGGCACAGTGGCTTATGAATGAGCTGCCCAAAACAAAATACGGCGGATTTCAGCACGTGGTAAGCGACGGCCCGAATTATATGCAGCTTTGGGATGATACTTTATTTATGGCAGTGCTGTTTCTTGCGAGAATGTATGTGCTCACCGGAAATAAAGATTACCTTAAAGAATGTGAATATCAGTTTTTGCTGCACATTAAATATTTACAGGATAAAAAAACCGGACTGTGGTATCACGGCTGGACCTTTGACGGAAACCATAATTTTGCCGATGTTTTTTGGGGCAGAGGAAATTGCTGGATAACAATTGCAATTCCGGAGCTTTTGAATATGACAGAGATCGATGTGGGAGTAAGACAATATCTTATTAATTCGTTAAACGCTCAGGTTGAAGCGCTGTCCGAACTTCAAGACAATTCGGGGTTATGGCATACTGTGCTTGATGATAAAACATCATACCTTGAGGTTTCGGCAACCGCCGGATTTGCCTACGGTATTCTTAAAGGAATAAGAATGGGAATACTGGATGAAAAATATAAGTCAATGGCATTGCGTGCTTGCGATGCGGTTATTGATAATATTAATAAAGACGGAGGGGTCGAAAACGTTTCCTACGGTACCGGAATGGGTATGACGGTGCAGGATTATAAGGAAATTCCCATTTGTGAAATGACATACGGTTCTTCTCTTGTTATTATGCTTCTTGTGGAGCTGCTAAATAATATGAAGTCTAATAAGTCGGAAAATTTCGTAATTGTATCGCATAAAATTTCTAATGTTTCTACAGATGACACATAAATCGTTAAATAAAAGCTTTAAATTTATGTCGTATTGATAAAAGACTCTCACAGTCTTTATGTATGTATTAATCGTAACAAAATAATTTAAGTGTTTTGTCCGGAGAAAGGATTTTGGAAATAGAAATGAAAAAAAAATTATATGTATTTTGTCTTTTCGTATTTGTTCTGATATGCACGATTTCATCTGGATTTGCGGCAGAACACAGCACAACGGCAAGGTATTATTTGGAAAATAATAAAATAACGTTATTAACGTCTTTTTCCGGTTATGAGGAAGGGACACAGTTGTCATATATGGTTACAGATGCGGACGGTAATGTTTTGTATTATAATCAAATAACTGCGGGAGAAAGTGTCGAAAGGGTGTTGTATTCTGTTCCGGACGCAAATATAGAGGACGCCGTGATAAGTGTAAATGACGGCAGCGGATTTGATAGTAAGCCTCTTGGTATATCAAGGGGAAATACGGTTACTTTTAATATGGCGGACGGAACTTATGCTGTATGCACAGCCGAAAACGGCAGAGTAAAAACCATAAATAACGGCAGTATTAAGCTTGCGGAGGGAGAAACGGTCAGTATAAAACCGGAATCGGACGGCGAGAGTGAAATCAGTGCAGTAAAGGTAAACGGAGCTGATGCGGATAATGCGGTTTTATCGATTATCGGAAACGGAAGTGACATTGAAATTTCCACAGAAGCGGTTAAAAAGGAAAGAAATATTTTAAGAGCAAGCGATGATGTTAAACCGGGCAGCTTGTTTAATATATACGGTGAAAATTTTAATACCGATAACATAGAGGTATATATAGAAAATGTAGCCGAAAACAGTGATCTTCCGGGAAAAAATTCATATAAAGCGGATATTATTAACGTTGATGAGGAAAGCGGAAACTTTATAACGGTTCGTATGCCGAAAGAGTGTGAAGGCGGTCAGTATAGTCTTTGGGTTAAAAACAATAACAGCTTCAGCCGACCGCATACAGTAAATGCTGCACGACCTCAATGGTTGCAGCAGGTTAAAACGGCGAAGGGTCAGACAAACAAAATAATCGGAAGATGCCTTATGCCCGAAAGCTTCGGCTCGGATAATAAGGTCAGCGTAAAGCTTGAAAATGCATCGGGAGAGTATTATCCCGATATAATTTCAAGTGATTCATATTCAATTGAATTTGCGGTGAATGAAAATATTCCGGCAGGAAGTTATTCGGTCAGCGTATCAAACGGTGATAATATTTGGTCAGAGCTTGAATATACCGAGTACGGAACAATGCTTGAAATTATCGAAGCTGTGAATGATCCGCTCGGCCTTAATGTATGGTGGGCAGGAGAATTCAATTATGATAATGTTGTTACTGTTTCGGGAAATACCGATAATGACATACAAAATGCCATTTTGTCCGCTTATAAATCGGGCGGCGGAGTTGTGTATCTGCCGGAGGGAACATACAGTGTTTCGCATCTTGATTTGTATGACGGAGTTATTTTAAAGGGTGACGGCGCAGACAAAACCATTCTTGATACCGACGGAAGCTCGTGGATAATTATAAGGGGCGGTCATATATCGGAAAAAAGTGACGACGGATTGCAGGGAATATACGGATTAACGGTAAGAATGACCGATGATACCGCGGCAAATGCAAGCGTATATCCGGACAGTATAATTCATTTGCAGGGTAAAATAAAACCGGGTATGAGCAAGGTATTTATTAAAGACTGCAATGTGGATTTTCCTATTGCGGATAATGATAATATCGAATCGGACAAGCTCGGAAGAAGGATTCCTTTCTTTGTGAGCTGCGGATCGGACGTTGTTATTGACGGCTGCACATCTGTTTCAAAACACGGCGGAATGTATGTAAACACAAAACTGCGTACAAGGATAACAAACAATACCTGTGCCGGAGTTACCGGTTCTATATATGGTATAGGTGAGTGCGTTACCTTTGAAAATAATATCGCAAACGGTGCCGGATTGCCTGTTAAAAGCGGACAGCATGAGGGAATTATTGCAAGAGGCCCGTGTTATATTAACGGTAACAGAATAAATAATGTGGGGATTGACGGTATGAACGACGGAGAAACAATTCTTGCGGAGTCTGCCGGGGCATACACGAAAATGGCAGGAAATATTGTCAGTGCGGGCAGCAATTATGCCGTTGTTGACGGTGAGATACGAAACTGGGATATGAACGACCAGAAATGGGGAAGCTGGCAGATTATTATTGCAGACGGTAAAGGTCTGGGACAGATTTTGCCGATAGAAAGCATGGATGAAGAAACAAAAACGATAAGACTCTACAAGGGTTGGGATATTGTTCCCGATGAAACAAGCAAATTTATTGTTACAACGGCAATTAAGAGTATGACGATTACCGACAATTATACCTCAAACAGCAAAAAGGGAATATGGCTGTATAACGGATGTTCCGATTGTGTGGTTGCAAATAACACCGTAGAGGATTGTCAGGGAATTTATGTCCGCGGCTTTGCAAATAAGCTGTCCGAGGAAAATGAAGACGGAACGGTTTCAACATATACTAATTTTTGGCCGTCATATTTCAATACGGTTAGAAATAACAATGTTTCGGGTGTTTCGAGATTGACAAATGAAAGCTCAATAGGCTCGATTGCGGTAATAGGCGGAGGAAAGAATCCTGTTTTCGGAATATTAACATACGGTTCGGAGGTCAGGGAAAATACTCTTGATGCGCAAAACAGAACAAATATTACCGGAGGTGCGGAAAACGCACTTGTGGACGGCATATATTTGGGACATCACAGCGTACAGGTTGTCAACGGAAATACGGCGTATAAGGGGGCAATTGCAGAGGATAATACTGTCAGAAATGCGCATACCGGTATTTCTGCCGGGGGAGATGTTTACGAAAATCTCGCAAGAAACACATTGTCCCTTCGTTCCGATTTGTCTAAGGGTGTGGTATTATCCGGAAACAGCTTTGAAAATGTAGACGAAAAATACAGCTTTAATACTTATGACGGTACAAAATACAAAACCGCTTCGGTAAAAACAGTGTTGTCGGTACAAGAAAAAATCGGAACAAATCCCGAACCGGTTATAACAATAGGCGATGAGATTATTTCCGAAATTGCAAATGATATAATGAAGGTCACTTTTGAAGTGAAAAATATATGTTCCGAAAGTGATATATCGGTTTATGCCGCCGTATATGACAATAACGGCAAGCTGTATTGTGTCTCGGGACAGAATAAGAATGTGGAAAAGAATAATACGGATAAATTTGATATAAGTCTTGATTTGTCCGAATGTCAGTCAACCGAAAATTATACTCTTAAAATTTTTGTATGGAACGGAGAAAAAATGTATCCGCTTTGCTCGGAACCTTTCTCTAAGTAATGCTCACTGAATAAATGCGATTTTCAATCGCATTTAGAAAAATTATGACTATTGTCAAAATTTTTTATGTAAAATCGAAGATTTTACACAGTTCGCATTGATAAAGTCTGCTGAAATAAATATTTTGGGAGCAAAATATTTATTTATGGTGCAAGAATTTTTTTGGGTTATGCGAAAAATCCTTGCACCATAATAATCAAAAAATGTTTATATGTCGCATA
>JAXEIW010000125.1:0-12290 GCA_034101885.1 Clostridia bacterium
TTTGCTACCAAAATATTTATTTCAGCAGACTTTATCAATGCGAACTGTGTAAAATCTTTGATTTTACACGAAAAATTTTGACAATAGTCATAATTTTTCTAAATGCGATTGAAAATCGCATTTATTCAGTGAGCATTATTTAAAGCTCGAAAACATAACGTTCTTATTGACATCAACATAACAAAAAGGACAGATTACCGTTATCCGTCCTTTTCTGTTTAATTTTATTATTAAAAAAGTGAACCGATTTGGAAACTACCCCCCACAAGCTTCAATGTACAGTGACTCAAGTGTCCGCCGAGTGTTGGTTTGTGAGTTAACATCATTTAACGATTAAGTAAAAAGTGACTGATATTATAAATAATATCAACGGAACTGTAAAGTCAATATAATCCTGCACTCCCAAAGGGCAGTTTACAAATCGGTTCACAAATATTTAATTTTCATGCATTAATTAATGCTCGGTTGTTTCAAAATCAGAAATATCGGCATTATTATAAAAATAATACTCGCAGTAATTATCTAAAACATAATATGTATATGTTTCAAATTCCATATTTAAAACATCGGCAATATCCTCCGCTCTTACATAAGCGGTATCATCTATAATTTTTACCGGTACGGTTAATTTTTCAATGTTATTGCCATTTATCTTTACCTCTTCACTTCCCACCTTAAACTCAAGACTTACGGCAGGCGCATATTTATAATCGGTCGATGCGGTAATTGTTCCGTTATCGTATGTAACCTCATAAAAACATTCTTCAAGCATACCTCTTAACGGTATGATTATTTTTTGTTCATCATCTCTTTTAACTCCTCCGTCGGCATATACCCAATAACCGTAATTAAAAGACTCATCATAATCATAATCATTATCGTATTTCGGCATCATATCATAGAAGGATATGCTGTTTTCCTCTGTCAATACGGGCAGATTAGCGTTTATTTTATCGTAATTATACCGGGATTTTGCATTTACCGAAAAATTCAAAACACTGTCCTTCTGATTTTGTCCGGGGCAGCTTCCGGCGATTTCACAAATCAAATCATACACATTAAGCTTTACATTAATTTGTGCATCCGATTCCTTAATTCTTCCCTTGCTGTCCAGTTTGTATTCCAAGATCAGCGCCTTTGTATCAAAGAACGGAACATTTTTTGCAATTTTTTCAATGCCGCTGCTTTCAATCGTTTTCTCAACCGAAGCCTTTGTATCCTCATCGTAATACTCCATTGCAATCTGCATTATATCAGCAAAATATTTCTTCAGACCTATATCGGAAAACACAATCGAAACATGATCATTATTACCTGATATTTCTGCGTTTTTGTATATTGATTCAATGGCTTTCTCGTTAATCGCATCTAAATTTTCCTCATTTAAAAGCTTTGCAAACAGATTTTCCATACTTTCTCCGGGGTTGGGCAACGTGATTACCTCACCGTTCTCACCGGTAATATTTTTATTCATTTCATCGTAATATACCTCTGTCTGTTCAATACTTTCACTGTCAATTGTTATGTACCTTTTATCAAAGGGTGTTTCATAAATTATGTTAAAATCAATTTTATCATTTTCAGCAGCCGGCAAATCAACCCACATATTATAATTTTGATTTACGTTTACCTCGAGATTTTTGTTAAACTTTATCGGCGCATTAAACTTTGCGTTCAATTCTGCCTTAACCCCGTCATTTTCGCTGACTTGCTTAACATTTACCGTCATAGCCGAATCAAAAATCGTTTCAAACAGCAAATCCAAATCCAAAAAATTTCCTCCATCACGGATAATATTCTGAAGCTGATTTACCATTGCAAATTTTTCGTTAAGCTTAAAGCTTATGTTTGAATCATAAGACGTATATTTATAATCGGGATCATATATGGACGCTTTTAAAAAATCCAAGGAAGGTGCCGTTTCCGCAAGCGCTGATACATTTGCCGAAAGCATAACTCCCACTATAACTGATGAAATTATCTTCTTCATTTACTTACTCCCCAAAATATATTTTTCAGTATACATTATATAATATTTTTTTATAAATGTAAATAGTAAATTTAAATAAATATGCATTATTAAAAATGTTTATTTAATATACTATTAATTCCCTTATTACTGTTTACGCATCCTCTTTTAGTTTTAAAGATTAAAAATCATAATTTAACTTGGCAACGGCTTTTCTTACATAATCCAGATCCGCTCTGTAGGTCATTCCTATCCAGCTGTCCTTTGTTGTCAAAACCTTAATTTTTGCATTTTCATTTTTTATTATACCGTCAACAAACATCGGAAGAATATATTCCTGTTTCATAGGGTCTTTAAGTTCCGAAAGAAATTTTTCAAATCCTTCTTCAAGCCTTGCAAAAATATCGGGATAAAATCCCCATATATTCATAGATACCTTTGTATCCATCGGCAAATCGGTACTTTTATCCAAATTATAATGTTCGGTAACTCCCGAAAGATAACCGTTCTTTACATCACACACACCTCTTGTTACCGTACCGTTTTCGCTCAATGTTTTTTCCAATTCATATGCAACCATACACATTTCATCGGAATTGTCAAAATGCTCCGACATACGTTTGTATGCCTCCGCTCCGTAATAATCATCCGAATTTACAATTGCAAAAGGAGAGGTTATATTATTTTTTGCCGCAAGAACCGCTTGTACGGTTCCCCAAGGCTTTGTGCGTCCTTCCGGCGCTTTAAATCCTCCCGGCAAATCATCTGTTGTCTGAAAAGCATAGTCAACCTCCATAAGCCTTTCCGCTCTTTTTCCGATTATCTCTCTGAAATCATGCTCCATTTCCGGTTTTATAACAAAAACCGCCTTTGTAAATCCGGCTTTTTTTGCATCGTATACCGAATAATCCAATAGTATTTCTCCGTTTTTTCCCACCGGTTCAATTTGCTTTAATCCTCCGAATCTGCTTCCTGCTCCGGCTGCCATTACCAATAATGTTTTTTCCATAGTAATCTCCATTCCGCCGCCCTGCGTCGGCACAAACAGTAATTAAATTTCTCTTATCAGCAGGGAAAGGAATGACAAGAGATTATTACGCCCATGTGCGTTTTCAAGGCAAAGCCTCGTAAAATTTCGCACGGGCAATTAAATCCGCCGGAGGGATAACGTGAAAGGAACTTTCACGTTATCCCCCTTAAACAGTATTTCTATTTTTTCAAACATCAATATAAAATTTTATTCGCACTTTACTGAATATATTATACTAAATAATAAAGGAAAAGTCAAACATTATCTGATAATTTCCGTAATAATTATTCCCGCAAATATAAAAATGCACCCAATCATTCCGGTAAAAGTCACACTTTCATTCAAAAAAATAATTCCCGTTATAATAGATGTTATGGGCTCAAAGGTCGATATTACCGCAGCCGATGCAGCTCCCTCCCGTTCAACTCCCAGCTGAAAAAGTGCCATACCCGCAATTGTGCTGAAAATTGATATAATTACCGACAAAATCCACCCCTGTGACGTAATAGTCAAGTCGAGAGAATTTGTATAAAGTGAAAATATAAGAACAACAACTCCCGTAAAAAGCGATACATAAAATGTAAGCTTTAAATAATTCATTTTGTCAATATTTGATTTATCCATGTAAAGAACGTAAAACGCATAAAAAATTCCCGATAAAAACGCCGCTGTCGCACCGTATGCATTAATTGAATCGGAGGAATCCATAAACATAAAAATTCCGGCGCTTACCAGAAAAAGAGATATAATTTTACTGTACGTCATCTTTTCCTTAAAGAATATAAAACACGCCAAAAATACAATAACGGGATAGATATAGTGAATAACCATAGACATACCTACCGATATATAATCGTATGAAATGTAAAGACATACCATTGCAGCGGCATTTCCGACAACAGATAACAACAGAATTTTGAAAAACTCCCTAAAAGTCAACTTTAATGAAATCTTTTTGAAATATATAACAGTCAAAAGCAACGGCAATGCCAAAAACGATCTCAATATAATCAAGGTTACGGCATTACTTCCCCCGGCATATACTCCCCTTGCAAAAAGAGGAATTATTCCGTATACAAACGCTGAAATTAATAAATAAATTTTACCAATACTCATAATAAACTCCACTCCGTACGGACTGTAAATTTTAAGAAAAAAACAAGTGCGTCGTTTCAATTCATGTCACTGTCGTAATCTATGTACTTCAAGCTCCGAATCGGGGCAGAATGCGCCGCTTATCTCTTCTCTTTTCCGTTGGCTTTTTGATGAGGGAGAGAAGCAAGCAGATTGCTCTTTTGAGGGGCGCTGTCGTACTCAATGTACTTCAAGCCCCGATAAAGGGTAAGATGCGCCGCTTATCTCCCTCATCCCCCTGTTAGTATTGTCTGTATTTATATTATTAATTCATTTATGCCAATAATTCCCCTTTTCCGTCATATTTAACTTTCCCCGTCAAAATCATAACACCATCCGCAAACCCCCAAACCACACCGGCTATTCCGCAGGTTAAAAGCGATGCTGCAATCTGCATGATTCCGAAAGTGGTATATCCCATATAAAAGCGACCGATACCGAGGCAACCGCAGAACAGCTGTAAAATTCCTGCAGCTGCCCTTGACTTTTTGCCTACCACATCAATTCTTTTATACTTGCTTTCATTTATTATTCGGTCACGATACTCGGAAAAGCTGTAGAAGGTTTGTTCTTCTTCCTTTGTATGTACCGTTCCGCAGAATGGACATACATTACTGTCCGATATATTTCTGCCGCATTCCTTACAAAACATATTATTTCATTCCTTTTATTTTATCCCAATAAGCCTTTGCAGCCTGCTCTTGTTTGTTTTTTCCGTATTCATAATAAACGGAATTTTTTATATTATCGGGCAGGTACTGCTGTGAGATGTAATTATTTTCATAAGCATGAGGATATTTGTATTCTTCACCTCTGCCGAATGTTTTCGCACTGCTGTAATGAGAGTCTTTCAGATGGTTGGGAATATCACCCACATCCTTTGTTTCAATATCGGACATCGCAGTCCATATTGCGTTTGCCGCCGAATTTGACTTTGGTGCGGTGGCAAGAAAAATTACTGCCTGTGACAAAGGCAGCTGTGCTTCAGGTAATCCCAACTGCAAAGCATTGTCGGTACAAGCTTTTACAACTACTGCCGCCATCGGATAGGCAAGACCTATATCCTCAGAGGCTATAACCAAAAGCCGCCTTATTATACTTTGCAAATCTCCGGCACTTATAAGCCTTGCAAGATAATGAACCGCCGCATCGGGATCACTTCCCCGTATAGACTTCTGAAATGCCGATAATATGTCATAATGATTATCTCCGTCACGGTCATATTTTATTGATTTCTTCTGTGTTGCCTGTTCAGCCGTATCAAGATCGATAACAAGATTCATATCAGCATCGGGAACCGCACCGATCATACATACCTCCAAGGCATTTATCGCCTTTCGTACATCTCCTCCCGAAACCTCCGCCATATGCAGTAATGCCTCTTCTTCTATAATAACATTATAATTTTTGTATTCTTGTTTTTTAAGTATCTCAACACACTTTTTAAGTGCCTTTACAATTTCTGCCGGTTCAATCGGTTTAAATTCAAATACAACCGATCGTGACAACACGGCATTGTAAACATAAAAATACGGATTTTCCGTTGTGCTTGCAATCAGAGTTATTTTTCCGTTTTCCATAAACTCAAGAAGCGTCTGCTGCTGCTTTTTATTGAAATGCTGAATTTCGTCAAGATACAAAAGTACACCGTCACGCTCCATAAATCCGTCGAGAGATGCTATAATATCCTTTATGTCCGAAACGGAGGCTGTTGTTGCATTAAGCTTGTACAGTGTTTTTCCTGCCTTTTTTGCTATTATGTTTGCAACGGTAGTTTTTCCTATCCCGCTCGGTCCGTAAAAAATCATGTTCGGAATATTTCCCGAATCTATAATTCTTTTCAGCAGCTTTCCCTCACCTATCAAGTGCTTTTGCCCTACAACATCGCAAAGCTCGGAAGGTCGTATTCTGTCCGCAAGAGGTGAACTCATTTATGGCATCCTCCTCTGCACCCTCTGACCTTTGTCAGATCCTTTTTCATTTTATAATATTTTATGCCGTTCTTTGTGTATTCTTCGCCTGTTTTAAAATAATCCTCATGAATAAAAAATTCAGCGGCACACTCGGGTACATCGGCAATTATTATGCCTGCCATATTGGTGACTGCCCTGTCCTCAAAGGCTCTTAAAACAGTATCGCCAACGTACTGTTTTCTGTCTTTTTTGTCCACACATATCTTGTCTACGGCATAAACATAATCTCCCACCGAATACATTCTTCCGTAACAAATTACTTTTTCATTTTCAATTCCCACGATATGTATTGCAGTGTCGTCCTTTTCGTCATGACCATCTTCAAATCCCATTTCTTTTGCCAAAACCGCATTACGAAATTCACGTCCGCACTCAAAGCCTTCCGTTCCTTCCTTAAATTTAAACTTAATCATATAAAAACTCCGTTCATCTTATCCACTGTCCCGCTTTTTATTCGGAACATATATTGTAAAATATACCGCTTATTTTCCGCACATATCAAGCTGAGCCTTTAATTCCTCTATTTCCTTTTTGCTTACCGTTGTCATATAAGTTCTTGTACACTTATCATCAATTTCCGAAAGCAGTTCTCTTGCTTTTTCCTTTTCACCCGATTTTGCACACGCAAGCGCCATATGATAATAGGCTTCCGTAAATTCAGGCTCTTTTTCAAGCAAATTATTAAGTATTTCCTTTGCCTTGTCATACTCACCGTTTACAATATACGAAAGCGCCAAATTGTCGCAAATATCCCTTTCATCGCTGTTATAATCATATGCTTCCTTACATAGTGCCAAGGTTTCCTCGGCAGGAGCGTTTGTGGCAAGCTTTAAATAACAAATCAAGGCATAGCTGACTGTATTTTTATAATTTTCAAAAAGCTCCTCCGCTTCCTCCATTGCATCCTGTGTATTACCCATTTTAAAATACGCAAGAGCTCTGTACTGCTTGGCTTTATTTTTAACCTCGTTCTTTCCGTTGCTTTTTGCAACTGCCATATTAAAAACAGTTACCGCCTCCGAAGGATATGCGTTTCTTAAAAGCAAAATGCCGTATGTAATCATAATATTTGCAGATGCGGCTTGCGTATCATATGCTTTTTTATAATAATCAAGTGCCTTTTTCTGGTCATTTTTATTAAAGGCTTCGTTTCCCTTTCTTGCATAAAGCGCCGCTCTGTTTGTGTACAACACATACAAAATAAAAATAACTGTTGCGGCAACACCCAATATTGTGTTCATTCTGAACAACAAAAACAATATAACCGCCATCAAAACATATTTAATCATATCTATTCTTCGCTCTCCTTTGTTTTATTATTGATTTTATTTGTCAACAATTTCTATATTCTCCAAAACCGCTCTGAAATTTTTCCTTATCGAGGAAAGATATTCCTCTCTGAGCTGCTTTTGTTCTTTCTTTTCATCTTCGGACAAGCCGACGCTTCTTTCCTTACGGGACAGCTCGCTTATCCTGTCAATCTTTGATTTTTCCATATTTATCCTCCATTCGCCGCTATTCGGCGGCACATACAGTATTATAAATTTTTTCGTTGCTCTTGTTGTAATTTAAAATTATACCCATACCTATTATTATACATCAAAAAAAAATAAATTTCAAGACAAGCTGCAAAATTAACGTATTGTTCATAATATATTATTACAACAGACAATGAAGGAGGAATTACATGAATCAAGTCGACAATGAATTATTCTGTACAATAATAATTATAATCCTCGCTATCTGTTGTCTTAGCGTAAATCTGTTTGATAAAGCCTTGTGTCATAGGCATTGACACCGG
Source organism: Clostridia bacterium (assembly GCA_034101885.1). Taxonomy (GTDB): domain Bacteria; phylum Bacillota; class Clostridia; order UBA1381; family UBA1381; genus RGIG1988. The sequence goes on from JAXEIW010000125.1 coordinate 7,908, forward strand.
GATATGCGGAAAAATATCGGAAAGGAGGATTTCAAATGGGTGACTGCGGATGCAACAACGGATGTGGCTGCGGATTCTTCGGCGGCTTTGATTTTGATATGATTCTTTGGGTTCTTATCATCATCGTTATCGTTACTTTCATGAACAACGGCAATTGCTGCTGCAACTGATAATCGATAGTTATTCTTAATGTACGATAAATATGTGTGCCTCCGGTTTTGTTCGGATTGATTCGGCACTAACAAAAAATCCGCCGTATACTTATGTATATAGCGGATTTTTTATTTAATGACTGCTGAACAATTATGAAACGCAACCGCATAGCGGCTTACAAGCGTTTCATAATTGTTTGGGTGCAAGGGTTTTGTGCGTTTTTGCAAATATTCGGTGAACATTATTTAAACAAACTTACAAACGGTATAAGCGATAAAAGGAGTTTTTTTCTTTTCTTCTTCCATCTTTTTCTTTCCTTCTCACTTACCGCTCTTTCCATTTCCATCGTTATATATTTGTATCCGTCAGCAACCGGAATAATTTTAAAAAATATATAATAGAAACAAATTAAAACTGCAATAAAACCTACTATGACTATTTCCAAATACATTTACCTGCCTTCATTATCAAAACTTCTTTAAATTTTACCACAAATACGTTATATTTTCAATATCTTTTTTATAAAACTTTACAAAATCAATATATTTAACAAAATATTCGCTTTTTGTTACAAACATTTCTCAATCCCGTACAAAAATACTCCCGAATTCCAAGAAAAATTGCAAACTTATTTTATTATTAAGTACTTGACTTATATTAATGTTCATGTTAAAATAAACATAAAAAAATCATTTCCTTTTTTTCGGAAATTCATATTTGCATAGACAATAAATTTTTGCAAAACGGAGGGTTTATAATGACTGCAAAAGTATTATACGGAATAATGATCCCGTTTATCGGAACCTGTCTGGGCGCAGGCTGCGTATTTTTTATGAAAAATTCCATGTCAAACATGACAAAACGTATACTTGCCGGTTTTGCCGCCGGAGTAATGACAGCAGCTTCGGTATGGAGTCTTTTGATTCCGGCTCTTGAGCAATCGGAGTATCTTGGTAAGTTTTCCTTTTTCCCGGCTGCTGCCGGATTTTGGCTCGGTATACTGTTTTTGCTCCTGCTTGACCGTATTATTCCCCATCTTCACCAAGACTCAAATCAGGCAGAGGGGCCTAAAACAAGCCTTCAGAAAACAACTATGCTGGTACTTGCCGTTGTTCTTCACAACATTCCGGAAGGTATGGCTGTAGGTGTTGTTTATGCCGGATTGGTTACCGGGAGCACCGAAATAAGTGTAATGGGAGCTTTGGCGCTTTCTATCGGAATAGCAATACAAAATTTCCCTGAGGGTGCAATTATATCCATGCCGCTTAAGGCTGAAGGCATAGGCAGATCAAAGGCATTTCTAAACGGCGCACTTTCCGGAATAGTAGAACCTGCTGCCGCTCTTATAACAATCTTATGCGCAGAATTTATTGTTCCTTTCCTTCCATATCTACTAAGCTTTGCCGCCGGTGCAATGCTGTATGTTGTGGTGGAGGAATTGATTCCGGAAATGTCGTCCGGAAGTCACTCAAATGCCGGAACGGTATTTTTCGCTGTAGGCTTCAGCGTTATGATGATCTTGGATGTGGCTTTGGGATAATAAAATACCCTATACATATCTTCCTCATGATGCAAAAACCAATGATATTAATGCAAAACATTTAGAATATTTCCAATAAAATTAAAGAATAATTAAAATAATATCATTTCTGTAATATGTAAAAAATCAGCACTCCGTTTTGGTATTCCATTTATCCATTCTGTAAAACAGATAGGACATTAATGTTGATATAGTCCAACCTATTGGCCATGCCAGGAATATTCCGGTAACCTTCAGATATTTTACAAGCACGAATGCGATAATAACACGCAGAGAAAGATCGGTAAATGTTGCAATCATAAATCTTATCATTTCCCCGGCGCCTCTCAAAACTCCGTCGGTTACCAGCTTTATTGAAATTACAAAATAAAACGGTGAAAGTATTCTCAAAAACGTTATTCCCGTTTTCATTGCTTCTCCCGTTCCGTCATCAATAAACAGGTACATAATATATCTTCCGAACAGAAAATACAGAACCACAATAGGTATGCACAAAAGCATAACAAGCTTTAGTCCCGCTCTGTAGCCCTCGCTTACACGTTTATATTTTTGTGCGCCTATGTTTTGAGAGGTGAAGTTTGATACACCGTTTGCAAAGGTTGTAAAGGAGGACGTTACAAGATTATTCAGCTTTGTTCCTGCCGAAAATCCCGCCATAACGGATGTTCCGAAATTGTTGATAATACCCTGTATTATAATATTTCCCACAGATACAAAGCTTTGCTGCAATATGCTCGGAACGGCAATTTGAGTAATTTTTCCCAATATATCCCACGAAAAAATATATACCTTGTTTTCGGTCCGAATATTTGCAAGACGCTTAAAAATAACTATAAGGGACAAAACGGCGCTTATTCCCTGGCAAATAAAGGTTGCCCATGCAACTCCGGCAACACCCATTTTAAAAGCCGCAACAAAAAGAATATCCATAAATATGTTTGACACCGATGAAACCGCAAGGAAAATAAACGGAGTTTTTGAATCACCCAATGCGGAAAATATTCCTGTGGCTATATTATAAAAAAACATAAAGGGCAGTCCCAATATATATATGTCAAGATATAACTTTGAATCCTGCATTATTTCGGAAGGAGTATTAATCATATGTAACAGCTTTGAACCGAATACAAATCCGAGAATCATAAGGATAAGACACAGAACGCCGCCCGACAATAGTGTTGTATATACGGCTGTTTTCATTCGGCTGAAGTCCTTTGCTCCGAAAAATCTCGAAACTATAACCGAACATCCAATATTAACACCGAATGCAAAGGCTATATATATCAATGTTATCTCATAGCTGTTTCCAACCGCCGCCAACGCATTTTCTCCGGCAAATTTCCCCGCGACAAGGCTGTCTGCAATGTTATATATCTGCTGAAAAATTATACTTGCAAATAACGGCATACAAAATTGCCATATTACCTTTTCCGGATTACCAATCGTTAAATCTCTGTTCATCTTCGAGTTCCTTTCTTAATTGCCGTATATATTCATATTTTCAAATGTCAATTTAACAAACTCTTGTTTCCTAAAAATTTTCTACTGTTTTTATACCTTCAAACAGCATTTCCTTTGTAACCCGATAAGGTATAACCTTCATATCGGGATCTGCAAGGGCGCTTTCAAGAACCTTGTCAAGATATTTTTTATCGCACGGTATCTTTCGTTGCGCAAGAGTTGTTTCTATATCTATACTTTTTAAAAACTCTTTTATCTTTTTTGCTTCCTCAATATTATTATCCACCGCAAGCTGAACCATTGTGCAATATCCCACCACGTCACCGTGCAGAAATTTTTCATCAAATCCCTCTATATTTGTCAAGCCGTAAAACAAAGCGTGTGCCATAGCTCCGTTGTAGTCGGGATTTATCAGCATCGAAACCATGCCCGTTGAAATCAGAATTGCAAGAGCGGTCTGCTCCAACGCTTCGTTTATCTCATTTTTTTTGCAAGCCTCGATTGCGTCATGTGCATAACGCATTAATGGCACGCTGCACATTGAGCTTATTGTAAGTCCCATTTCGGAGGAATAATCAAGTTTTCTTCCTCTCATGGAAAATTCAACTTCATAATGCTTTGCCAAAGTATCTCCCACACCGGCACGAATATATCTGTACGGCGCTTCTGCAATTATCCTTGTGTCTATGAAACAATGGAACGCAGGTCTTTTGTAATACTCGAATTTTTTAAAAACATGATTCGGTGTGTATACCACCGATAAAGCCGATGATGCGGCGCAGGTTGATGCTATTGTGGGAACGGTTACAACATTTATACCCAGCAGCTTTGAAAGAAGTTTTGCGGTATCAAGCGCTTTTCCCCCTCCGACGCCTACAATAAAATCAATATTTTCATCTTTGTATCTTTCATACAGTTCATGCGCTCTTTCCTCCGTACATTCATTACCGTATATAACCTTATCTGCAATTTCAAAGTTATCCGATAATTTAGGCAAGAGCCGTGACTCTGTTACCGATAATGCTGTTTTTCCGCCTACCAAAAGAAACCTTGAACCCAATGGCAAACATACTTCATTAAATTTGTCAAAAGCGTCTTCTCCTATAGTATAAGCAGGGTAAAATCTTTGCTGCATAATAATCCTCCATTCTGCCGCCACACGGCGGAACAAATCTAATGTGAAAAAGAAGCAAGCAGGTCGCTCGAAAGACTGCCGCCGACGTATGTGT